>JBNMIE010000008.1:0-44238 GCA_050873125.1 Prevotella sp. | reverse complement strand
TGACAGGAAATTGCTTATGGTGACTCTTAATAGCATAATTGTGATGCGTTGATTGTTGTTTTTATCTTCTACAAAGATAGTGAACAAAAGCAAGACGTGAAATATTCACACCTTCATTTTATGACATTTTTAGTTCTTTGTCTGTGATTTAACATTTATAAGGTTAAATCATTTGTTTCTTATGGCTCTGCCGTTTGGTCGGTGACGGGGACTTTGTGGAGGAGGACGTGGCGCTGGAGCAGTTGGCGCCAGACGAGGAGGCGGGCGCCTTGCCACATCTCTACGGCTGCTGCGGTGAGCTGGGCGAGGAAGTCGGGGTGAAGGGTGATGTAGTGGTGGACGTCGGCTGCCAAGGTCTGTGGGTCGGCGGTGTGGTCGACAGGGATGTCGATGGAGAAGCCGCCGATGTCTTGCACTCTTTCGAAACGGAAGGGGCTCTGGGTGAGCAGATGGTGAAGGCGGGGATAGTTCTTTGCCTCCAAGTCGCTGAGGAACTTCTCGCGCTCGGTTTCGCTCTGGGCGTCGTAGTAGTCGTAGAAGCCGCCCCAGGAGGTGATGGCCTTGACTTTGCCTTCGGGGGTGCAGAGGAGGGCAAGGTGGGCATAGTATTCGTAGTCTTCGTCTGCCGTGGTGTCTTGGACTTGGGCTTGGAAGGTGTTGCGGAGATTGCAGCGGAGGATGAGTTCGACGATGCCGTTGTGGGGCAGGACGGCGTAGTCTTGGTCCTCGGGGAGGGCGACGCCGGGAGTGGGGGTGAGGAAGGGGCGGAGTGTGGCGTCGGGGATGAGCTGGCGGAGGCCTTGGTCGAGGGTGGAGGGATCGGCATGGAAGTAGTTGGCGAGGATGCGGAAGTTGTTGCGCATCGACTCGTCAATTTCGTCGAGCACGGCGTTCTGCCACGCTGTCTTCTCACAGTCTTTCTTCTTGAGGTAGCCGATGTCGGAGAGTTGGGGCGTGCGGCGGACGGTGAGTCGCTTCTGGTATTTCTTGAAGAGGGCACGCAGGGTCTCGGGGGCGCTTTTGTCGGGCTCTTGGGCTTGCAGGTAGCCAATCAGCTGGTCGATGGCACGCCAAGCGCCCACGGCTTCGGCTTTGGGGCCGGCGGTGGCCTCGTGCTCTATCTGCATGTCGTATTGTCGGATGTTGGAGATGTTGAGGCAGTGGTTGCTGCCGAAGCGCACGAGGAGGTGGCGGTCTTTCTTGCCCTTGCACTTGATCTGCTTGACCACGCCGACCCAGCCTTTGAGTGGGCCACTGAGAATGCGGATGGTGTCGTTGACGATGATGAGGTCGCTGTAGCGCTTGTCGACGATGCTGAGTCCCTCGATGCCGTCGGCAATCTTGTCGCTATAGTAGATGAAGCGTTCCATGTCCTCGTCGGGGATGGTGGCGTTTTTGATGATGGTGGCTTGGTCGAGGTCTTTCATGTTGTGGCACAGCAGGTGGGCGCCGTAGACGACGGTGTTTTTCTCCTTTTCACCGGTGATGAGGTTGCGCGCTTCCTCTTCGTAGAAGAAGTAGCCCCAGGGGGTGAGGATGCGCTTGAGCTTCCGGGCGTTGTCTGCCTTGATGAAGAGCATGCCGTAGATGAGGGGCTGGAAGCGGACGCGCTCCTGTTCGTCGCTGGTGTATTTCATGCGGCACATCGGCAAGTATACTTGCTTGATGATGCCGGGGTAGGCGGTGGAGAGGAACTGGCGGGTGCGCTCTTCGTGAAATTTGTCGGTGTTGACGATGAACCACATATTTCTTTTTCGGGAAGGGGTTAGCGGAAGGGGTGTATCTCGGTTTCTCCTGAAAAGATTTCTCTTCCCGGATTATGGGTGGCGTGATGTGTGTCACAGCATTGAAAAACCAATAGACTAACTTCCACTAATTTTCAATACTTTTATGTCTTTCAGCTGTCTGGACGCATTGTTCAGGTAAGCCCGAGTTCAGCAATTTGTGTGTCATACGCATTGCTTGTATGAAAGCCATTTTTTTTGTTTTTAGTCTCCTCGCTATTCTGTATCTCTATGTAAGAGACACAGAAAGGAGAAGAACCCCCGAACAATCAACGACTTAGCCAATGGAAATCTCAAAAGAAAGGACAAAAGAAAGAAGATTTTGTCGGGCGGCGAAATTTTTTTATCGCCCATAATTAGCTTATCTACAATATTTTTCGTAAATTTGCGAAAACTTTCTGTGTCTCTTACATAGAGATACAGAAAGTTCCCAAGGAGCGGGCTGGAGGCCCAATAAGAGCTTAGCCCAGGGCAGTCGCCCCGGGGATATGTCATAGCAACGCCACGCCCTACAGGGGCAAAAGAATAATCTACCGTATAAAGTGATGAAAATCAACGGGACTTCACTCTTTTGCTCTGTCAGAGCGCAATGTTTAGACACTTGTAACCTAGGGCGTTGCCCCAGGCTAACTTCTTGTTGGGCCTTCAGCCCGTGATATGCTTTGGGGTGCTTGTATAGTGCTTTATGGGGAAATATACCCGATGGGGTGATAAAAATAAGCCCCTCAAGCGTGTGGCCTTGTGGGCGGCGCTTGAGGGGCTTGTTGTGTTCGGTTTGGAAAAATCACTTCCATTTCATGCCGGAGAAATCGCAATCGGCGGTGTGGGCGGTCTTCAGAGGTTCACCGGTTTTGACCTTGCAATTGACGAAGCGGAGGCCGGTGACGGGGTTGCGCTCGGTGCCTTTCACACGGCCGGCACGGAGGCAGGAGCCGGTGATGTTCTCCAGGGTGATGTTGCTCAAGTGTGTGGGCTCGGGAGCATCGGGGGCGATGGGGGGCACCATGCGCCACGCCATGTTGATGTCGAGCAGGGTGCCTACACGATCGACACGGATGTCATGGAAATGGACGTCACGCACGTAGCCGCCACGGCTGGGCTGTGACTTGAGGCGCACTACGCCCTCGTTGCCGGGCCCCATGTAGCATTGGCGCACTTCCACGCCACTCACGCCACCAGTCACCTCACTGCCGATGTCCACGCCACTGTGGCCGTAGCCGAAGCGGCAGCGCTCCACGAGCACGTTCTCGGTGGGTTTGTTCACCCGGCGACCGTCGTCGTCCTTGCCCGACTTGAGCGAGATGCAGTCGTCGTTGTCCTCGATGTAGCAGTCGTGGATGTGGATGCGGGTGGAGGAGTCGATGTCGATGCCGTCGGAACTGGGGATGGTGTGCTCAGCCACGATGTTGACATGGCTGATCTCGACACTGTCGGAGTAGAGCACATGGAGGCACCAAGAGGCTTGGTCGCGCAGGTTGAGACCCGAGATGAGGGCGCCGTCGCAGCGGGTGAGGCAGACGAGGCGTGGACGGCCATGGGGATAGAACTTGTGTTGCTTCCACTGCACGCCCTGTCCGTCGATGGTTCCCTCGCCGGTGAGGCGCACTTGCGGATTGTCGGTGAAGTTGAGCAGGGCGCAGCGCCAAGGTTGCTCGATGCCCTCGAAGCGGGTGTCGATGACGGGGAAGTCGGCCTCGTTGTCGGTGGAGCGCAGGATGGCGCCCTTGTCGAGGTGGAGGTTGACGCCGCGGGGGAAGAAGAGGGCGCCCGAGAGATAGGTGCCCTTGGTGAGGCGAAGGGTGCCGCCGCCCTGTGCCTGGATGGTGTCGATGGCGGCTTGCAAGGCTCGTGTGGTCACGGTCTTGCCGTCAGCCTTGATATCGGTGAAGGCTGTAGTGGGATAGGTTTGCGTGCCTTTCTCGAGCACGAGGAGCACGCTCTCCCATGGTTTCATTTCCAGGTGTACCCAGGTACGGCCATCCTTGACGGTGGTCTGGGTAAGGGTGGACTGTCCTGTGTAGGCATCAAGAATCTTGACACGGCCGATGTTGTCCAGTCCGGCATAGAAGCACTGCTGGCGGTGTCCCTCGTTGAAGAGGAAATAGATGTCGCCTTCGGGCAGTGTGCGGTGGTGGTAACTGATGTCGCGCGTTTGGTCGTAGGGCATGTGCTTGGGTTCGTCACCACGGCGTGGAGCGGTGTTGAGTTCGGGCTTCTGGCCATTGCGGAAGCTCACCTCGGGGCGTGGCATGGCCTGGGCGATGGTGGCGGTATAGTCGTCCTGCGACTCCCAAGGCATGGTCAGCTCTGTGGTGGGGAAGGGTTTGCTGTCTTTGTAGGACTGCTGGGCGAGCAGATAGGGCAGTGAGCCCCAGAACACCACTTGTCCGCCACGGGCCTTGAACTGCTGGATGACTTTCCAAGTGGCCTCGGGCAGGATGTCGCATGAAGGGATGATGAGCGTGGTGTATTTCTGTCCGCTGCGGTTCTCCATCCATCCGTTGCCCAGGGTGACACCCTCCTGGAGGGCATCGTCGTCGATGTAGTCGAAGTCGTGGTGCTCACGGATGAGCAGTTGGGAGATGCGACGGTTGCGGACGGCTATCTGACTGTCGCGCATCCACAGCGAGGCGATGGGGTAGTACATCGCCACACGGGCGCCGGGGGTGCCTTGCGAGAGCAGATAGGACACGCGGTTGGCATAGGCGTTGAGGGGCTTGATGCCGGGTTGGGTGAGCCATCCCTTGCCGTTGGCGTCGGCCGACCAGAACATGAATTCATAGAAGTTGATGCCCCGTGCATACTGGTAGTCGAGCACATATTTAGCCTCGGGCACGGTGGGCGTGTTGAAGTAAGCGGCGAATGACTCGCTGAACACTCTCGGCTTGCCCCACACGTGGGCCACGGAGGAGGCAAACTTCGGGAAGTCGTTGATTGTGTCGGGCCAAATTTGGTTCCAGATGGCGTCGACACCGGGTATGGTCACGTGGCGCAGACAGCGGAAGAGGGAGCCACTGCAGCGAACGTTGCGCTCCATGCGGTGGTCGTTGTTGAGGTGGGTGATGTGTGCCATGCCGTTGCGCTCGCACCATTCCGTCTCCTTGGCGAAATAGTTTTGGGCGAAGAGTTTGGACCACACGTCCCAATAGTCGGCGCGGAAGAGGCGCTGTTCCATGGTGCCGCCCTCACTGAGGAGCGACTTGAGATAGGGCTTCGGGTCGTAGCCCTTCTGCTGGCGGAAGAGGTCGAGGATACCGGGAGTGTAGGGCACGTGGTTGTAGTCGGGCTCGTCGCCACGGAAGCCGAGGATGGTCTTGCCCATCTCCTTGCCCACCACGCGCTTGTAGCCCTCGTGGGTCCAGTCGAGGAACTGCTTTGTGGCCTTGGGGTTCATGTAGTCCATCAGCGAGTTGGCGGTGGTCTTGGCGCCTGTGGGGTCGTTGACACATCGGGTCTGTCCCGTGCGGAAGTCGGCCTTCACGCTGTCGCCGTCGCTGACGAGGGCTTGCATGCGCAGGTCGGGTCGGCGCTGGCTGAAGAGTCCACCGGCAAAGCCAGAGGGATATTTGCCCTCATCGATGATCCACATGTTCATCTTGCGCGCTTTCACCTCCTTGACGATGTCTGCCACCATACGGAAGTAGCCGTCGGAGAGATAGTTGTTGGGCATGCGGTAGCCCGGCTCGATGATGATGTTGCGGAAGCCGTGGCTACGGATGGAGTCGAGGTTGCGGCGGATGACGTCGCGGTCGATGTGTCCCTGCAAACCCCAGATGACGTGGTTGGCATAGTCGTTGGTCGGGGCGCTGAAGGTGCGCTCAAGTTGCTGGATGGAGGGTTTGTGGATGCCCTGCCAGGCACGTTGCGCCCAACCGGTCAGGGTGGCGCAGCACAGCAGGGCTGCGGATAGGATAAGTCTGTGCATAAATCAGGTTTGTTGGTTCAAGTAAAAATGTTTACACCGCAAAGGTAGCACAAACCTGAGGAATATGCAAATAAAAACTGTGGGGATTTTGTCCTCAGAGACAAATCTCTTTACGGAACAAGGCTAAGTCAGCCTGTTCCTTTTCCAGATATAGGAAGGTCAGCCAATCCAATTGAGGAAGACGGAAATGATGCCCGTGTTGATGAGGTCGACGAACATGGCGCCGATGATGGGCACGATGAGGAAAGGCTTGGCGGTGTAGTGGTATTTGTAGCACACGGCGCTCATGTTGGCCATGGCGTTGGGGGTGGCGCCGAGTCCGAATCCGCACACACCAGCCACAAGCACGGCGGCATCATAGTCGCGTCCCAACAAGGGGAATGCCACGCACCATGCCAAAACACCCATCAGTACTACTTGGGTGATGAGGATGATGGTCAGCGGCCATGCCAGTGCTTGCAACTCCCACAGTTTGAGCGAGATCATCGCCATGCCCAAGAAAACGGACAGGCAGATGTTGCCCACGCTGACAATCTTGTCCATCGGCAGCACCTTTTGCCAGGGCGAGTGCTCCATGAGATTGCGCACAACCGCTGCAGTGATGAGGGCACCGAAATAGGTGGGGAAGGTGATGCCCGTCTTCGAGAGCAGGCGGCTCGCCAAGGTGCCCAGGGCCATAACCATCAGCAGGGCATAGGTGGCGGAGGCGTATTGGCGGAACTCTTGCTCGTTGGTGCTCAGGTGTTTTTCCTGTCCCGTGGGCAGCGACTCCTCGCTCTCTATTCCCGCCATAGCAGGGTCTATGGTGTAGTCTTTCGGTTCCATTTGTTCGCTGGCAAGTTTCTTGCGGATGAGTCGTTCGGCTATTGGACCACCAATCATCGAGCCTGCGATGAGGCCGAACGTGGCCGCTGCCATCGAGACGGTGGCTGCTCCCTGCAGTCCCATCTGTTCGAGCACCGCGCTGAAGCCTCCCGCCGTGCCATGTCCTCCCGCCATGGAGATGGAACCAGCCGCCATGCCAATGAGGGGATCCACACCCATCAAACGGGTGATTCCGAGTGGGGCGAGGTTCTGTGCGGCGATGATGATGACCAGCAGGCATAGCATGGTGACGAGCGTCTTGCCGCCTTGGCGCAACACCTTCAGGTTGGACTGAAAACCCACCGAGGTGAAGAAGGCGAGCATGAACACGTCTTTCAGCGTGCCGTTGAAGGAGATTTCCACGCCGCACGTCTGGTAGACGATGAGGGTGGCGATGGAGAAGAGCAGTCCGCCCGAGACGGGCGAGGGGATGCAGAATTTCTGTAGAAAGGGTATTTTTCTTGTCATCATCATTCCCACCACAAGGGCCAAGGCTCCGACGCCCGCCGATTGCAGCATGTCGAGTGTTATCGTTTCCTGCATGTTCGAAGTGTGTGTTTTTGTTGTTTGTTTTCAGTCTGCAAAATTAGTAATAATTTCTCAATAATGATACTTTTCAACCGCCATTTCTTACAAAATATTTATTAATCTGTCAGATTTCTTACGGTTTGTGGCTTTCCGCAGACTTTCCCATTTGTTTAAAGGGTGTCTCTTCTTCCGTCTAAATGAAGTATAATATATAAGGTGAATGTGGACGTGGAATCGTTTTTTTGTTTCATTGCGCTCATAATTCGATATTTTTGTATAAATTTGCAGAAAAATAAAAATCATCTTATGGCAACAACAGAATTAAACAATACGAACGAAGAGAAGCGCAGTCTTAGCTTCGTGGAGCAGTTGGTCAAGGAAGACCTCGAGAACGGAAAGAACGGTGGCAGAATACAGACCCGCTTCCCACCCGAGCCTAATGGCTATCTGCACATTGGACATGCCAAGGCCATCTGCATGGACTTCGGTGTGGCTGAGCAGTTTGGCGGTGTCTGCAACCTCCGTTTCGACGACACCAACCCCAGCAAGGAGAACAACGAGTATGTGGAGAACATCCTCAGCGACATCAAGTGGCTCGGTTTCCATTGGGGCAACGTCTACTATGCTTCAGACTATTTCCAGAAACTTTGGGACTTCGCCGTCTGGATGATCAAGAACGGTCACGCCTACGTGGACGAGCAGTCGGCAGAGGAAATCGCCAAGCAGAAGGGCACTCCCACAGAGCCGGGTGTGGCATCGCCCTACCGCGACCGTCCCGTGGAGGAGAACCTTGCCCTGTTTGAGAAGATGAACCAGCCCGAGACACCCGAAGGTTCCATGGTGCTCCGCGCCAAACTGGACATGGCCAACCCCAACATGCACTTCCGCGACCCCATCATCTACCGCATCATCCACACTCCGCACCATCGTACGGGCACCAAGTGGAACTGCTATCCGATGTATGACTTCGCCCACGGACAGAGCGACTATTTCGAGGGTGTGACCCATTCCATCTGTACACTGGAGTTTGTGCCTCACCGTCCGCTCTACGACAAGTTCGTGGACTTCCTCAAGGAGATGGACGGCACGGCGGACAATATGAGTGACAACCGCCCACGACAGATCGAGTTCAACCGACTCAACCTCACCTATACGGTGATGAGCAAGCGAAAGCTTCATACCCTCGTCGACGAGCATCAGGTCAATGGTTGGGACGACCCTCGAATGCCTACCCTCTGCGGTATGCGTCGTCGTGGCTACTCTCCCGAGAGCATCCGCCAGTTTATCCGCAGCATCGGCTACACCAAGTTTGACGCCCTCAACGACATGGCACTGCTTGAGGCTGCCGTGCGCGAGGACTTGAACAAGAAAGCGTGCCGTGTATCGGCTGTGGTCAACCCCGTGAAGCTCGTTATCACCAACTATCCCGACGGACAGATGGAGGAGATGGAAGCCATCAACAACCCCGAGAACGAGGCAGACGGCAGCCACAAAATCAAGTTCACCAAGAACCTCTGGATTGAGCGCGAGGACTTCATGGAAGACGCTCCTAAGAAATTCTTCCGCATGACTCCCGGCAAGGAAGTACGCTTGAAGAACGCCTACATCGTGAAGTGTACAGGCTGTACCAAGGATGCAGAGGGCAACATCACTGAAATACAGGCAGAATACGACCCGCTGAGCAAGAGCGGACTCGAAGGCGCCAACCGCAAGGTGAAAGGCACCCTCCACTGGGTGTCAGCTGACTACTGCCAGCAGGCCGAGGTGAGAGTCTACGACCGCCTGTTCAACGTCGAGAACCCCTCTGCCGACGAGCGCGATTTCCGTGAACTGCTCAATCCCGACTCGCTGAAGGTCATCAACAACTGCTATGTGGAGGAATATGCCGCCACCAAGAAACCTGGCGAATATCTGCAGTTCCAGCGCATCGGCTATTTCATGGCCGACCTCGACTCCACACCCGACCATCTCGTGTTCAACAAGACCGTGGGTCTGAAGGACACCTGGGCAAAGCAGAACAAATAAGACGCGGACAAAGCGCAATGGCCTTGTCTGCGTGGCTAACAATTAGGAACAATGAAACGAGAAGACCAAAACGCAGAAATACGAAAACTCCAGCAGGAGTATGAGGACAGTCTGAAAGAAGGACGCTATCCCGTATTCGATTCGGATGACTATGCCGACTTGGCCCAATACTACTACGAGCAGGGACTCAACAAAAAGGCCCGCGAGGTGGTGGACACGGCGCTGACGGTCTATCCCGACGCCGACATGCCGCTGCTTTTCCTCGCCCGCTATACCATGCTTGAGGAGAACGACATGGAGAAGTCCAAGGAAATCTTGGACCGCGTGTCGGACAAGTTTTCCGCCGACTATGCTTTCGGCAAGGCCGAATGGCTTCTCTATTCCGGTCGCTCGGAAGAGGCAGTCATCTTGCTCGACGAGCGTTTTGATGACGTGTGTGGCGAGCGTGAGACTGCGGACTATGCTGAAGACGCCTGCCGCTTTTTCCTCAATTTCCGCCAAGTGAACAATGCCCGTCTGTGGCTCGACCGCATGCCCGACAAGACTTCCCGGCGCTATCAACTCTTGGCAGCCGAGGTGGAACGGGTGGACGACAATTGGGAGGCGTGTGCCAAGATGCTCTCCGATTTGGTGGACAAGGATCCCTTCTGCTGCACGGCTTGGGTGGAACTCGCCAAGGTGCAGTTTGATCTCGATCAAATCCAGGAGGCAGGCGAGTCGTGTGACTATGCCTTAGCGATAGAGCCGGACAATCTTGACGCCGTGCTCATCAAGGGAGATATCATGAACCGCCTCGGCAATCTGGAGGAGGCGGAGAAGTGCTACCGGCGTTATCTGGAAGAGTATCCTTCCTCTCCGGGCGTCATCAACCAACTGGCGCTCACGATGATCAGCCGTGACGAGCACAATCTCGACAAGGCGCTTCCCATGATTCAGAAGGCCAAGGGATATGTCAACCACAATTTTGAGGTGTCGCAATATGCCGACATCCTGCAGACGGAGGCTTATATCTACTGCTGTATGGGCAATATGGACAAGGCTTTGGACGATATAGAGACCATCCGAAAACTGAAATGCCGGGACGACGATGAACTTGATTTCCTGCGGGCCAATGTCTATCTGCAGAACGGAAAACAGTTGGAAGCCTGTCTGGTCTACGACAGAATACTTCGTCAGAAGAACTGGCCTTTGGATATGGTCGTGCGGGTGGGTGTATGCCTTTTCGACAACCGCTTTTTCGAGATTGGCAACTATGAGATGGACCAGGCGCTCAAGATGCATTCCGAGGAGGAGTATACTGCCGAGCTGCTTGCCATCAAGGCCATCTTCGCCTTCGCATGTAGAAACATGGAGGAATATGAGCACTTCCGCAAAAAAGCCCTGGAGAAGGATGAAGCAAGGGCTTTGGCCATCTTGCAAATTCTCGATGGTAAAGAATGAAGAGCGTGCTGACTGTTGAAAGTCTTCCGCTCTGTCAATGAGATAGAAACAGCAATCCCTGTCGGACGATTCCGGCAGGGATTGCTGTTTTTTATGCTTGATGGTTGTTTATGTTTATTAGCCGAGCAGGTTTGCTTTTGCTTTGGCATAACCGTCGAGCAATTCTCTCATCACTTGGGCGGCCGGCTTTATCTCCTTGATGGTGGATGCGATTTGTCCTATTTCCAGTTCGCCGTTTTTCAAGTCGCCCTCGAAGATACCGCGTTTGGCGGCAGCTGTGCCCACGATGCGCCGCAAATCCTCTCGTGCGGCACCCTCACTTTCCGCTTGGAGCAGTCGGCAGTAGAGGTCGTTCTTCACCAGTCGGGTAGGGGCGAGCATTTTCAGACAGAGCATGGTGTCGCCCTCTTCCAGTTGCACACACCGCCGCTTGAATGCCTCCGAGGCACTGCTCTCTGTGGTCAGGGCAAAAGCTGTGCCCACTTGTACACCCTCGGCTCCGAGCGCCTGCACCGCAAGCATGGCTTCGCCCGAGGCAATGCCACCTGCGGCGATGAGGGGCAAATGGGTGGCACGGCGCACTTGCGGGATGAGGGTGAGCGTGGTCGTCTCCTCACGTCCGTTGTGTCCGCCCGCCTCAAAGCCTTCCGCTACCACAGCGTCGACATCCGCTTCCTCGCATTTGCGTGCAAATTTTGAACTTGACACCACGTGTGCTACCTTGATGCCGTGCTCGTGGAGCAGCGGTGTGTATTTTTTAGGGCTGCCCGCAGAGGTGAACACAATCTTCACGCCCTCGCTGATGATGATGTCAATGAGGCGTTCCATGTCTGGATACATCAGCGGCACATTCACGCCCCAGGGCTTGTCTGTGGAGGTTTGCATCTTGTGGATGTGCTCCAAGAGCGTGTCGGGGTGCATCGATCCGGCACTGAGTAAGCCCAGTCCGCCGGCGTTGCTCACGGCTGAAGCCAGTCGCCAGCCACTGCACCACGCCATTCCGCCCTGTATGACAGGATATTGTATGCCGAAGAGTTCGGTGATTCTTGTTTTCATAATGATTGTCTTTTGGTGGTTGAAATGCTTTGCAAATTTACGAAATATTCGCTTTTCTACCATCATATCCGCATCAAATTTCCTTTTTCTCCTCACTTTTTTGTCGTTTTATTTGGAAGTATGCTTAAGATTCCATACCTTTGCGGTGTTCTATTAAGATGGTACACTAAAACAGATAAGGCTTATGATACAGATTAAAGATTTGCGTTTCAGCTATCCGGGCAGTCGCCATCAGGTGTTCGACGGCTTGGATTTGTCGATGGAGCCAGGCAAAATATATGGCTTGCTGGGCAAGAATGGACAGGGCAAGAGCACCTTGCTCTATCTGATGAGCGGTCTGCTGCGCGCTCGGCAGAACGAGGTAATGTTTGACGGAATGGACATGCGAGACCGTCGTCCCGAGGCTTTGCAGGACATATTCATCGTGCCCGAGGAGTATGATTTGCCGCGGATGTCGATGCGCCAGTTCATCAAGCTCAACGAGAAGTTTTA
The DNA here is from genome assembly GCA_050873125.1 of Prevotella sp. GTDB lineage: Bacteria > Bacteroidota > Bacteroidia > Bacteroidales > Bacteroidaceae > Prevotella. The sequence goes on along the minus strand of JBNMIE010000008.1, from coordinate 32,124 downwards.
TCCCCGTTTCTCTGTCGATGTGCTCCAACAGAGTCTGCGCGACTTTGAAATGCCTGAGGTAGTGAATCTCAAGGCCCTTTCGATGGGTCAGAAGAAGAAAGTGTATATGAGTTTTGCGCTTGCCGCCAACACCCGACTGCTCTTGATGGACGAGCCGACCAACGGTTTGGACATTCCCTCCAAGAGCCTGTTCCGCAAGGCGATGGCGAACAACATGGCCGATGACCGCACGCTCATCATCTCCACCCACCAGGTGCACGATGTGGAGGCACTGCTCGACCATATCCTCATTCTTGACGAATCACAGTTGAAGCTCAACGCCTCGACTTCCGCCATCACTGACCGCTACAGCTTCGAGTTCCGCCAGCCTTCGGAGATGGATGCTGATGTGCTCTATGCCGAACCGTCGCTGCAAGGCAACAGTGTGATTGTCAGGCGCCGTGAGGGCAGTCCGGAGACCCAACTCAATCTGGAACTGTTCTTCAACGCCGTGACCCAAAACAAGTTAGTGTATACTGAGTAAGTGACCTTTAAAAGAAAGACAAAATGAAAACTTTTGATCTGAAACGTTTTTCCAACGCCCTTGTTTGGCTTGCCATGACGCGTTTTCATGACCTGCTGAAATTCGCCATAGGCTTTGCCATCTTCTTTTTCTTCACGTTCCTGTGGATGGGAAACGTGGAGCCCGACCAGCAGGATTATCTGTTGTTATACAATTCTGGCGTCCTGTCCATGGTGATGACTGTGTTGGGCTTTATGCTTGTATTCTCGGGCACATTTGTCACTCGAGACATGAGGACCAATCAGGAGCGCATCAGTGTGCTCATGCTGCCGGTGTCCAATTTGGAGAAGTTTGTGTCGCGCTGTGTTTTCGCCCTGCTCTCGTCATTGGCGTGTCTGATTGTGTCAGTGATGGCGGCAGATGTGTGCCAGATGGTCTTCCGGGCGGTCACGGGCAACCATATCGTGTCGATGACATGGCTCCTTTTGCTGTGGCAGTCTAAGGCCAGCGTATGGGGACTGTTTGGCCATAACTTCGTGGTGTTGGTCACGCTCGTCTCCATATTCTTCTGTGCGCATTCCTTCTATGTGCTGGGCGGCACTTTCTTCCGTCGCAACCAGTGGCTGCTCACCACGGCGGCTTGTTTCATCATCTCCAATGTGATGGGTTGGTTCTTTGTCATGAGCGGGCCGAGCGTGTTTGGACCTATGATGGATGGAGCTGCTAATTGGTTCGACAAGATTGCCACCGACAATTTTGACTTGGCAAGGGCCTTGGCTTTCGGGTGTGTCAACTTGTTTACGTGGGGACTGTCGGCTTTGTTCTATATCCTTGCTTACAAACTGTTCTGCCGCATTCAGTTGAAGAACACTAAATGGACCAACCTATGATGTTCAACAGTGAAAAGGCCATCTATCTGCAGATGGCGGACAGAATCTGTGACGAAATCCTTTCCGGCACCTATGCCGACGACAGCCGCATTCCCAGTGTACGCGAGTATGCCGTGGCATTGGAGGTGAACAGCAACACGGCAGTCAAAGCCTATGAGCAGTTGGCGCGCGACGGCATCATCTACACGCGCCGGGGCTTGGGCTATTTTGTCACCGCAGGTGCGAAAGACCGCATCCTTGCCTCACGCCGCAAGCAGTTTCTCACGCAGACGCTCCCCGACATATTCCGTCAGATGCGTCTGCTGGGCATCGGCATTGAAGACGTGGAAAAAGCTTGGCGTGAGTAGTTTTAACCATAATATATATCTTCTCTCATCATAGAAATTCTCTAAGATGGAAATCCCCTGTCCGAAGTGATTTTGGGCAGGGGATGTTTCATATAAATAGAAATGCCTTCCGCTGTTTTTGCGGAAGGCATTTTGCGTATAATGGAAGAAGGATTCCTTATTTCTTCACTTTCAAGTTGACCACACTGCCGTCGCTCATTTTGCGACTGACAATGTAGATGCTGTCAGTGAGGGGAGCCGTGATGCGCTGCCCTTGTAGATTGTAATAGGTCTCTGACACAACCTGTGCGGAAGGGTCTGTGCCGGAGGGCAGGGAGTCGATGCCGGTAGCTGAGGCTGCCTCGCGCACGGCGGCGTGCATTCCGTAGTAGGCCGATTTAGGCGTGAGGTTGGCATCATAGAGCAGCGGATTCTTGCCGTTGCGCCAGGTCATGCCGTCGGTCATGCCCCAAACCATCACTTCATTGCAGTTGTCAGAACCCATCGCGGCTTTGGCGATGTTGTAGAAGTCCTTGGCCTGCTGCAGACGGTTGTTCTCGTTGTCGGTCATGCCGAGGTCAAGTTCGGTGATGACGCAGCGGAGTCCGATGGCGTTGAAGCGGTCAATGGTGGCCTTGAGCTTCGTGGCGTCCACCTTGCCCACATCGAGGTGACACTGAAGACCCACACCATCGATAGGCACACCACTCTCTTTCAGATGTTTGGCGAGATTGTAGAAAGCCTCAGCCTTGGCTTGACCTTGGAATTCCACGCCATAGTCGTTGAGGATGAGTTGGGCATCGGGATCAGCCTCGTGTGCCCAACGGAACGCCTTCTCTACATAGTCGGTGCCGGCGAAGTTCCAGATGGAAGATGAGCGCAGCTTGTAGCCATTCGGGTCTGTGCGCACGATAGACTGGTCGTCGTCGAGCACCTCGTTGCACACATCCCATTCAGCCACCTTGCCCTTCCAGTGGCCCACCACATTGTCGATGTGGTTTTTCATGATGTCGAGCAACTGTTGCTGGGTGAAGTTCTTGTCGTTCTTCTTGCCGTCGCTGCTCACCCATTGGGCCACCTGAGAGTACCAAACGAGCGCATGGCCACGGACACGCATGTTGTGCTTTTGGGCGAAGTTCACCAACCGGTCGCCATTGTAATATTGGAACTCGCCTTGAGAAGGTTCGGTGGCGTCAAACTTCATCTCGTTTTCACACACCGCCATGTTGAACTGCTGTGTGAACAGTTTTGTCTTCTCGTCATTTTCGTCGTCGATATTGATTTTTCCGTCATATAGGGAAACGCAGGTGCCAATATATTTCCCCGCCTTTTCAGCGTAGGTGCGCAATGGTGTGTTGTCCTGCTTTTCCTTGTCTATATCGAGATAAGTATCATCCTGCTTGGTGTCTTCGTCGACATCCTCTGTCCATTCTCCCTGTCCGGTATACCCGAGAGAAATCACACGTGCCACCAGGGCATAACGGCCATCGGGGAGATGCTTTTCTACGGTCTCCCAAGTATAATGTTTCGGATAGCGCATTTCAAACTCCAAGTCCTCGGTCTTCGAGTCGCAGGTGAAGAGGGTCAGTTCGTCGCCCACTTGGAGTGTCGTGTTGCTGGTCAGCTCGATGTAGACACGCGGCTTCTCATTCGACTCGCTGAAGTCTTCCATCTTCTTGTTGAGGGAGATGGTGCCGTCCACGCTGAGTTGGTCGTAATGGTCTTTGTCTGTGACCTCAAACTTGAGTTTCGATTTGGGGTGTAAGGTGAGTCCAGTCTTGGTGCCTGTGGCGAAGTTCTTGAGCGTCAAGGTGCCGATGCCGCCATCGCCCGGAGCGAGCGTGCCATAGAGGTCGACGGTGGAGCCGATGGAGCCGATGCCTCCGAGCAAACCTTTGCTCATCACGTAGACGCCTGGCGTTGTGGAACTGCTCTGCTGGCCGATACCGCCGGAGAGCTTGTTCTCCTCGGCTTTTGCTATATCGTTGTTCACCATTACGCCACCCTGGAGAATGCGGAGACCTCCGGTAATGAGGTTCTCATTGCCCGTGATGCGGTAGGTGCCGGTGCCTTCCTTGACCAGTCCCACCTTGACAGACAGGTTGACACCGTTGAAGGGGATGATGCGGCCGGCGAGCGTTCCGTCCGTATTGTCGTTGCCCACCATATAGTAGTCGTCATTGCCTGTCTTGTCTCTCAGATAGCCATAGAGAATGCTGCCGTCCTCGGTGTCGAGATGAGCGATGCGCAGTCCGTGCTTACCGCTTTCGCAAGCCATGGCTGCCCCGTCGTGCAGGACAACCGTTGCCCCAGCGAGACAGGAGTTGATGTTTCCGTCTGCTGCATTTTGTGCGGCATTGTCGGGAGCGAAAGTCTTGCCCGACATCCATACCAATCCGTAGAAGCCAGCATTCTGCTCCACATCCTTATACGGATAGATGTTGAGGGTGCCTTTGAACTGTCCCCAATCAGGATGGTAAACCTTCGATGTCTTGTTGCCCAGATAGGTGCGTTCGCCACCGGCATAGAGGTTGATGGTTCCGTTGCCCACTACCTTGCTGTTCCAATAGGTATAGCGGGATGTGCGTATGTCGAGATGTTTGCCCTCGGTGGCAAGGATTGGCGTGGTGTAGACAGTGTAGTCGGAAGCGGTGTTCTTCTTGCAGATGTCGAGCACATTGTTGTCTGCCACCATCCATCCGTCATATTCGCCTTTCAGTTCCACATTGTCGATATAGTAGTCGGCTTTGTTGTTGTGGATGCCGAAATGCAGTTGGGTCTCGTCGTCGCTAGCGGTCGACACCTTGCCGAGTGTATAGCTCAAGTGCTGCCACTTGTTCTTGTCGCCCTTGGCAGGATACCCCTCGTCTTGATAGAGTTTGTCCTTGCCGAGATAGGCATGGAACTGTGCCCAGGAGGCATCGTCGGCGTCGGTGCGGTAGAAGTCAAAGGTGAGATATTTCTTCTTGTCGGTGAGCAGATGGCCGGCAAGTTCTTGAGGCAGGGTGAGGGTGGGGAAGGTGCCCCACTGATTGGCTGTCACGTGGAGCACTTTGTTGTTGGCGTTGGTCGGGTCAGCCACTACCTCTGCGGTAGAGGAGGTGACCACGCCAAAGTCCACGTTCCACATCGTGAACTTCTGGCCTATCTCGCAGTCCTCGAAATCGAAGACTTGCGCTTGTGAAGGAGCTGCTGCCAAAAGTAGGCAGGCTGAAATGCAAGCTGCTCTCCACTTGTCTTTTTCAATATACATCATGAATTCAGTTTTATTGGTTTTGGTTTAAAGATATGCAAAAGTAAGACAATTATTCGTGAATGAAAAGAAATCTGATGACTTTTATGGGGAAAAGTGACAAAAGACTAAAAAGAAAGTCAGGAGCCAGTAGACACATAGTCTATCGACTCCTGGCTGATATTTATTTGTGGAAAGGTTACCCCCAAACTTTCTTGGCGATTCTCTGTACCAAGTCCACCTTGGCCCATTGCTCCTCTTCGGTGAGTTTGTTGCCTATCTCGCATGAGGCGAATCCGCATTGTGGACTGAGATAGAGGCGGTCGAGCGGCACATATTTGGCAGCTTCGTGGATGCGGGCAATCACGCTGTCTTCGTTTTCAAGTACAGGAGACTTCGTGGTGATGAGGCCGAGCACCACTTTCTTGTCGGCGGGCAGATATTTCAGAGGCTCGAATGTGCCGGAACGCTCGTCGTCGTATTCCAGGTAGAAAGCGCTGACATTCTCCTTGGCAAAGAGATAGGGAGCCACAGGGTCGTAAGCACCCTTGGTGGCGTAGCACGAGTGATAGTTGCCACGGCAGACATGGGTGTTGATGACCAGTCCTTCGGGCTTGTTCTCGATGGCGAGGTTGTTCACCTTCAGATATTGCAGCGCCTCGTGCTCCAAGGTGAATCCAGCACCTGCCATACTCTTCCAGAAATCATCGTCGACAATCATTCCCCAGGTGCAGTCGTCAAGTTGGACGGTGCGGCAACCGGCAGCATAGATTTCCTTGAAGAATGTCTGATAGGCCTTGGCGATGTCATGGATGAGGTCCTCTGTGTTGGGATAGAAATGGCGGGTATTCTTCGTGTTGTCGCCACGGAACAGTTCGGCAAGGAACTGGGCTGGTGCGGGAATGGTCTGCTTGGCGATGATACCGTCCTCTTCAAACTGCTTGACGAATTTGAAATCTTCAATGAAAGGATGATTCTCGCCAGAGATTTTTCCGGTCAGCTTCAGCGAGCCTTTGGTGGTCTCCTCGCCATGGAACTGGTAGCCATGGTCCAGTTCGATGTGTTCCACACCATTGAATCCCCACATGAAGTCGAGATGCCAATAGCTGCGGCGGAACTCGCCGTCGGTGATGACCTTCAGGCCGTGTGCCTTTTGCTTGGCGATGAGTTCGGTGATGAGTTTGTCCTCAACTGTGCGCAACTGCGCGGCGTCGATGTCGCCTTGGGCAAACTTGGCTCTTGCGTCTTTAAGTTCGGCAGGACGGAGAAAACTGCCTACGATGTCTGCTCTGAAAGGAGCGTGGATATTGTTGTTCTGTATGTTCTGACTCATGATGTTTGTTTCTTTTTAGTTTGTTAAACATAGTGTTGTTGTGCAATTGCGGTTGCAAAGTTAAGAAAGAAACATTTGTTCGCAAAATATTCTTGTAAATACGGAAATATTTACTATCTTTGCCGCATATTACGCTGAATTTGCAGAATAATATTCCAAGAATAAACAAAGATAAGGAACTATGGCAACTCAAGAAACCCTAGATGACATCGATATCAAGATGCTGCGCTTGCTGCAGCAAAACTCCCGGTTGACGGTGAAGGAACTCGCGGAAAGAGTGCATCTGTCGCCCACACCCACCTTTGAGCGTCAGAAACGATTGGAACGGGAAGGATATATAACAAGATATTCGGCGGTGGTGGATTCTCACAAGTTGGGTCATCATGTCATTGTGTTGTGCAACATCCGTTTGAAGCAGCACACCCATAAACTGATTCAGCAGTTTATGGACACCGTGCAGGACATCGACCAAATAACCGAATGCTACAACACTACAGGTGACTATGATTTCCAAATCAAGGTCTATGCCCACGACATGAAGGACTATCAAGACTTCATGCTCAACACCTTAGGCAACATCGACTGCATTGGCAGTCTGCACAGTATCATTGTCATCGGTGAGATCAAGGATTCTCACTGCATCCCCGTGAGCAAGTATTTGAGAAAAAACTAAGACGTTTATTGGATATCTATTATCTAACTTTTACCAAGCATGAATTTTCACATGCATGGCTTGTATGCTGACAACATCTTTCTGATTTCATCGGCACGCTCCGCACTTAAGGGCGGTACGCCTTCAAGCGGATAACGAATGTTGAGCTGGGCATATTTGGCGGTGCCGAGTGTGTGATAGGGGAGAATCTCAATCTTTTTGACGACACTGTATTTCGCTACATGCTCGCCCAATCGGCGAAGCCATATGTCGTTGTCGGTCAGTCCGGGAACGACGACGTGGCGTACCCACGTGTCGATGTCACGAGCCTGCAACTCGTCAAGGAAACGCAGGTTGTTGGCTTGAGGGTGTCCTGTGAGACGAGGGTAAAGGTCGGGATCCATGGTCTTGATGTCGAGCAGGACGAGGTCGGTGTGGTCGAGCGGAGCAAGGGCACGGGAAGAGCAGTAGGCACCACTGGTGTCGAGCGCCGTATGCAGTCCCTCTTCCTTGCAAAGACGGAAAAACTCTTCTATGAACGCCGCTTGCATCAAGGGCTCGCCGCCTGAGACGGTAACACCGCCACTCTTGATGAAACTGCGGTAGCGGGTCACCTCCTGTACCAGTTCTTCGGGTGTCAACTCGTATTGGCAGTCGCCTTGCGGATCCCATGTGTCGGGATTGTGGCAGAACTGACAGCGCAAGGGACATCCCTGCATGAACACGACGAAACGGATGCCCGGTCCGTCGACAGTGCCGAAAGATTCAAAAGAGTGGATTCTTCCTTTCATAGTTGTGGAGGTGATGGGGAAAGCGGAAAAGAGTCTATGGATTGATAATAGAGAGAGGGCGCAACTGCACGCCCTCTCTTTTTGTATGCATAAGTGGATGATTACATTCCCTGGTTGATGGTGCGCGAAAGCACATCGAGCTGCTGCTCGCGTGTGAGCTTCACGAAGTTCACCGCATAACCGCTCACACGGATGGTGAGCTGCGGATATTTCTCGGGATGCTCCATGGCGTCGAGCAAGAGCTGACGGTCGAACACATTGACATTGATGTGCTGTCCACCAGTGGGTGTGAAATATCCGTCGAGCAGCGACACAAGGTTTTGCGCCTGCATGTCCTTGTTCTTGCCGAGGGCAGACGGAGCGATGGCGAAAGTATAGGAAATGCCGTCGCGGGAATGCTGGAAAGGCAACTTGGCCACGGAGGAGAGGGCAGCCACGGCTCCCTTCACATCACGCGCATTCATTGGGTTGGCACCTGGCGCGAAGGGAACACCCTTTTTGCGGCCGTCGGGAGTGGCACCCGTGTTGCGGCCATAAACGACGTTTGACGTGATGGTCAGCAGACTCTGGGTAGGAGTGGCGTTGCGGTAGGTGCGGTGCTGGCGCAGATACTCCATGAACTTCTCCGTCAGGTCGACGGCGATGCTGTCGGTCTCGTCGTTGTTGTTGCCGAACGGCATATACTCGCCCTCCTCAATCTTGTAGTCCACGGCCAGTCCGTTCTCGTCTCGGATGATGCGCACCTTGCAGTGCTTCATGGCGGCGATGGAGTCGGTGACGATGGACAGACCCGCAATGCCGGTAGCCCGTGTGCGCTCCACATCGCCATCGTGCAGCGACATCTCGAAGGCCTCGTAGTCATACTTGTCGTGCATGTAGTGGATGATCTTGAGGGCATTCACGTAAGTCTTGGCGAGCCAGCGCATCATCTGCTCGAATTTGGGCATGAACTCCTCATACGTGAGCCAGTCGCCCGTGATGGGAGCGAAGCGTGGCGCAATCTGTTCGCCACTCATCTCGTCACGACCACCATTGATGGCGTAGAGCATGCACTTGGCAAGGTTGGCGCGGGCGCCGAAGAACTGCATCTGCTTGCCTATCTTCATCGGCGACACACAGCAGGCGATGCCATAGTCGTCGCCCAGTTCGGCACGCATCAAGTCGTCGTTTTCATACTGGATGGCGCTGGTGTCGATGCTTACCTTGGCGCAATATTTCTTCCAAGGCTCGGGCAGACGCTCACTCCACAGAATGGTGAGGTTGGGCTCGGGAGAAGGTCCCATATTATATAAGGTGTGGAGGAAACGGTAGTCGGTCTTGGTGACCATGCTTCTGCCGTCGATGCCCATACCGCCGATAGACGCGGTTGCCCAGATGGGATCGCCGGAGAACAAGTCGTTGTATTCCGGTGTGCGGAGGAAGCGGACGATACGCAGTTTCATAATCATCTGGTCGATGAGTTCCTGTGCCTCCTCTTCGGTGAGCATGCCTTTCTTCAAGTCGCGCTGGATGAAGATGTCGAGGAAGGCGCACACGCGGCCAAGCGACATGGCGGCACCGTCCTGGTCCTTGACGGCACCAAGATAGCCGAAGTAGGTCCACTGCACAGCCTCACGGGCATTGGTGGCAGGATGAGTCACATCGAAACCGTAGGCGGCGCACATGCGCTCAAACTGCCGGAGGGCGTTGATCTGCTCGGAGATTTCCTCGCGGTGGCGCACAATCTCCTCGGTGAACTCCTGTATGTCGATGCGCTTGAAGTAGCGCTTTTTCTCCTCGATGAGGTTGGCTGTGCCATAGAGGGCGATGCGGCGGTAGTCGCCGATGATGCGTCCACGGCCATAAGCATCGGGCAGACCCGTGATGATGTGGGCATGGCGGGCGGCCTTGATGTCGTCGTTGTAGGCAGAGAAGACGCCCTCGTTGTGTGTTTTGCGATATTTGGTGAAGATAGTCTTGGTGGCAGGGTCCAGTTCATAACCATAGGCATGGAGTGCCTTTTCCACCATGCGGATGCCGCCTTTGGGGAAGATACCTCGCTTGAGCGGCTTGTCGGTTTGCAGCCCCACAACCACCTCGTTGTCCTTGTCTATATAGCCGGCACCGTAAGTGTCGATGCTTTGGGGAAGTTTGGTTTCAGCGTCGTAGACACCTTTCTCACGTTCCACCTCAAACAATTCGGAAAGGAGATTCCATAGTTTCTTTGTCTTTTCCGTGGGGCCGGCAAGAAAGCTTTCATCGCCGTTGTAGGGTTCATAATTGGATTGAATGAAGTCACGCACGTCGATTTCGTGTTTCCAGTTAGAGCCTTTGAAATCGTTTTGCAGATCCTGTAAAACCATAAAATAAAATGTAGAGTTTAGTGAATAATGTTACCCGGAAGTGTTTTTCCGGAGTGCAAAGTTACGCTATAAAAATGGTTCTGGCAAGCAAAAGGTGCAATATCAGACAAAAATCATCATAAATGAGGAGGAAATAGCGGTGAGTAAAAATCAAATTTTCAAGGTGATTTTTCTTTATTTGTCATACGAGGGCAACAGGATTGTCACATAGTCTTTGTAACTTTGCAGCGTTTAAAACAAAAGGATAGCATAATGAAAAAGTATTTGTTTATGGCTTTTGCCTTGCTGTTTGCGATGGCTCCATGTGTCGCACAAAACCGGGCAAGCCAGGTCATCGCCCATCGTGGCTATTGGAAAACCGAAGGTTCCGCACAAAATTCTCTTGCCTCTCTCCGTAAGGCGCATGAGATTGGTGTGTATGGGTCGGAGTTTGATGTTCACATTACACGGGATGGAAAGCTCGTTGTCCATCATGATGACGACATCCAAGGTGTGAACATTGAGGATGCGAACTATTCGGAAATCAAGAACATGACGCTTGGCAATGGTGAGAAGTTGCCGACGCTTGAGGCTTATCTCAAGACCGGAAAGAAACTGAAGGGCACCCAACTCATTCTTGAAATCAAGAAACACAAGACGGAGGCGAAAGAGGACCGCTGTTTGGCTGCGGTATTGAAGATGGTGAAAAAGATGGGCATGGAGCGACAAGTGGAGTATATCTCGTTCAGCAAACATGTCTGTGACCAACTGGTGAAGTTGGCTCCAGGAGCAAAAATCTCCTATCTCAATGGCGAACTTTCTCCTGAGGAAGCCAAGCAAGCGGGCTATACAGGCATAGACTATAAGGACAAGGTGTTTGACAAGCATCCGGAATGGATCGCTGAGGCCAAACGCTTGGGATTGGTAACCAATGTGTGGACCGTCAACAGCACGAAGGAAATCAAGCGCTTTTTTGATGAGGGTGTGAATTTTGTGACCACCAATGAGCCTGTGGAGGCAAAGTCTCTATAGACATTTCTTCAAGATTCTGCCGTTTCGTATTCTTTTTCTGCCTACTACCCCTATATAATAAGGTGTTGGCAAGGATAAATGGAGAAGATTGAAAAAAATCGGAAAATATTTGGAAAAACATTTGGCAGTTACCAAAAAAGCTCGTACCTTTGCACCCGCAATTCAGAAATACTGAAACAGTAAAGAGAATTGCAATGAGCTATGCGCCCTTAGCTCAGCTGGTAGAGCAACTGACTCTTAATCAGTGGGTCTAGGGTTCGAGTCCCTAAGGGCGCACCTGAAGAGATGATTCTTTTACGAGAGTCATCTCTCTTTTTTTTTATGAAGGCGGAACGGCTTAAGGGGCATCACCGAAACATTGTGGATGGCTTCGATTGAAGCGGAATATTAAAGCGAGACAATTATGATTAGAAAAGCAGCGATGAAAGACGTAGACGGCATCGAGGAAATATATAATCGAGTGCTGGATATGGAGGAATGCGGTAAGGCAAGCATTGGATGGCAGCGTGGCGTTTATCCTACACGTGACACGGCTGTGCAGGCATTGCAGCGTGGTGACTTGTTTGTCTATGAGGACAATGGACAGTTGATTGCTTCTGCCATCATCAATCATCATCAGATGGACTCTTATAGACTTGGCCATTGGCGAGTGGAGGCAACAGAGAATGAGGTGATGGTGCTCCACACATTGGTGGTGGATCCTCAATTCTTCGGTAGGGGCATCGGTAGGGAGTTTGTGGAGTATTACGAACAATATGCCAAAGAAAACGACTGCACAGACCTTCGCATGGATACCCAAGAGAAGAACCGTGACGCCAGAAACCTCTATCATCGTTTAGGCTATGAGGAGATAGGCATTGTGCCTTGCGACTTTAATGGCATCAAAGGCATTAGCCTCGTTTTGTTGGAAAAGAAACTCTGAGCCGTTGGTCTTAAAGAAGATGTTCAACGAAGCAACAAACTTCGCAGAAAGCCAAGACGGAGGCGGTAGTGACACTAAGGATTGGGGACGTGAAAAGGACGAAGATGAGATAGAATGGATAAGGCGTTACTTGCAGCAAGCTACTCGGTTGATGAAACTAAGAAAGGGCAAATGGCTAAGCCGATAAAAGTTATACCATTCGTAAGTACTCAAATAAAAATGTCACAGCTTCAGCTGAAAACTGAAACTGTGACACCTTATTAATATATTAAGCTATTATTTTTCTTCTTTGTCATTTTCTTCAGACTGGAAGACTTTGTCCCAATCAGTAGTGCATGGAACATATTTCACGACCTTACGGATATAATAGTATAGAATCCATTGCGTTATATTGGTATCAGTGAAATCCGTTTCAGACATATCCTTCCCTAAAATGGTATCTTTCCCATGAAGAAGAAAATTGTCTGTGTCCCGATCAATGAGATCACCATCGTCATTGAGTCTTCCTTCAGGAATCGCGTCTAACATTGTTGACGGGAAAAGTTCCAAAAGCATCAAGTCTGCAGTGGCATCTCTTCTGTTTCTCAGCAGCATATACTTGTACGGCTTGAACACAAAGGGAAACTTACCATCATTATAAGAATAAAGTCCATGATTTTGATGCTCGTTGAAAGGTACTTCCGGATTCAGCTTCCAGTTTCCGTTTTCATCTTTTTCGATGTAACGGGATGCGGTGCTTTCCTTCAAGCTTCTTGTCTCACAAGGGCTGTCTTTAGCATTAGCATATTCGCAACCAACGACACCAAAACTGTCTTCAAGGTCTCCACTGAATGTCAGGCATAGTACGTCTTTCGGGTCTATACCTTCAAGAATACCTGTGGTATCTGTTGCTGCGGCCATTTTCTTCTTTCCTTGCTCCAAGGCAAACATGACAGGATTGACGTTTTGCTGGCTCATTAGCACAGGCCAGTAGAAAGGTGCGCCGCTCCATCCCATGTCTATCCCGGTTGCGGGGTCGACAAACTTTTTGCCATCCTGTTTCAGCAGCATGACTACAGGAGCGTTTATGGCTTTTTCACGAGAAGGTCTTGTATCTGTACGACCATCATCAGGTGCATCGATGTAACCACCGTTTGCTCTCAATCTTGTCATGTTACGGTTTGTCCGGTGCAGAACGAACACCTTTCCACCTGACTTGCTTGTGCAGTATTCCAAGGCACAAAGCATTTCCTTGATGTCATTCTTTCGGTCAAGGTTATGAATTTTTTCATTATTCTTGTATACGAAAGTACTTTCAATCAATGACAAGATTTTCTTCACCGTCTCGCCATCCATTTCAAAGAATCCGTTTTCATCCTTGTCATTGTAATAGGGTGATGTCTCTATCAACGTATCAATCTGTGAAATCGTCTTCTTGATGGCAGTATTGCTGCCTGTACAGAATCCTGCGGGGACCATACGCATTTGTTTTTTCAAAGTCAAGGTGTTGGAAGCCTTTATCTTTTGTGTTGCGCACGGCTTGATGTTCTTGTCGTAACCGACAAACACTGCATTCACATCTGTACCTTTGTCTCTTCCCTCCAAGAACCATTCTCTAAGCTGGTTGTCAAGCTCATTCATACGAACCAATATTCTATAAATGGTGGCAGTCGTATGAAATCTGGTCACAGCCATATCCTCCTTAGAACGTGCTCCGTACATTCTGGCATGCTGAAGAACCGTATCTTGTTGGAAGTTCTTGGGGTTTCGTCCATAGAAGAAACACAGCATGTTCTTGATGGTTATACCTCTATCAAGAATATTGCCACCGATGAAAATGTTGGCTGCGGTATCCAACTGCAATTCTCCTGTTTCCTCATCCAAGAGAGATTCTACCTGCTCGTCAGAATTGACTATCTGTACATGATAGTTGTTCTTCTTGGGATTGAAGATATCACGAATCTCGTCCATCACATCTTTCTTCATAGGCAACTCTATAGAGATCAGTTTCTCTTCGCGTCCCTTTCTGTTTGACTCAGCAAAATCCTCATAGATGGTGTTGATGGCAGCCCAAATTCTCTGGTCAGACTGGTCATTCTCCACAATGGCAGCCTTGATGGAGTTTATAAGACGATTGATTACACGACTTTGCCAATCGTGGTTTTTCTTATCCAATTCGACATGAATCAAAGCACTGGTCTTGTAATCCCTGTTGTTCGTTTCCCGTTCTTGGATTCGGCGGATTGCCGTAGCCATGAAATAGGATATGAGCGCATAAGTCAAGCCATAGATGTTGGCGGACGAAACGGCAGCGTTCAGGTATCTTTTATCCTCGTGTCCAAGCACATCCATACACTTTTGGTCTATCTGATGGAACAGATGACTATACATGGACTCTGGATTCTGGGAATCCTCAAAGTATTGTTGTCCGCCGATATAGGCTGCATGGACTGGCACGATACTGGTAAAACGTGGCTTGAAAGGCTTTACCACATTACCGTTTAGATTCAATTCTCCTTGTGGCTGTAGATACAAGCAATAAGGTGTGGCGGTCACTTGGAGATAACGGCAATAGTCAGGAATCTTGCGGAAATCATCAATCTGCTGACTGATTTTCGCCATCTCAGTCTCGGCATCTTGGGCTATGGGATTTCCTTCTTCATCTTTCAGGGCTTGTAACTTGACCGAACGATAGTTTCTGCTTGCAAAGTCTGCCTCGTCATCGACGATGAGCACCTTTTTCTTTTTCAAGAATGTGCAGTTCTTCGAGAACATGTCTATCAAGTGGCTCATGTTGGTTGCTTGCTTCTTGCAGACAATGACCGTCTTGCAACCTTCCACCTTTGCCTGCTTCAAGTTGTTCCACACCTTCATGATGTCATAGATGTTGATGGTCGCTTTTTGGTCCAGATTGTCGGATGGCTTGAAGAAACGGTAGTCTTTCTTCATACGCATGATGGTCTGCTGTGCCAAAGGTTTGGTTCCCTTGGTGAAGACGATGGTGATGTCGATGCCCTTATCGAAAGCCAGACCGATAATGTCCTCAAAGGTGTCGGTCTTGCCACATTGTATCTTGCCGAGCAACAATCCTGGTTCCTCGGCGTGTTCACCATCTTCAAGCAACTGGCTCACCGTGTCCTTGATACATTTTATTTTTTCTTCAGGCATCTTGCCATACGGATAATTGGCTACCAGCGTGTCATAGATGGGAGTGTCGCTATTGGTTACCACAGTCTTGGCCTTTACCGCAGCCTTCAACTCATGATGTTGCTTTTCCATCCAATCAGGAATGTCTACGCCAAGGGTCTTTAGCGTATTGATGGCGGCCTCACATTCTGCCAGTGTTTTGTAAATCACTTTTCCCATATTGATTTTTATTAATGTTTTCTTTTCTTATTGGTTATCACACGGACTGTCTTCCGCAGCAAAAGCATACTGATCTCCATTGTCGTCAGGAAGTGTGTACGGCATAGTCTGTGCGGTTTCCTCCACATCGTACCCTGCGCATTCCAAGTCAGTAATGCAAGAGCCGGTGGCAAAGAAATACATGGTGATGATGATGTTGATGGCCGCGTCAATCTCTTGCTCTGATGCTGTTGGCGATATGTGCGACTCGTCGTTGCGCCAGCCCTTCACCAACATCAGATATTGATACAGCTTTTTATATTCCTCATTCTCGCTATATTTCAAGGTCCATAATGGCCGTATGGCATGAATCACATCTTTCCATGTTACATCTTGTCCCTCGTATTGAGGTCTCACTTCCTTCCCCTTCATCAAGAAGAAGAGTTTCTTCAGATATGCCTCAAACTTGGTTACCAACAAATTGAAGCTGACGAATTTGTCGACGATTGTCGCATCCTTGATAAACAGATTGGAGAAGGCACGGGAGATGAACAGGCCGACGCCGTCCAAACTTTCGAGCGATTCTTTGCCCAATACCCAAAACACGCTATTTAGAACCTCGTCTTCTTCACGCATATAGTTGCTCACTCCAGACAATGTCTTTTTCAGAATATCTTTTATGCTATTCCTAATCTTCTCTGTGTTGGATACCACATTCTCTACATCCTCGTTCTCCTCTTGAGGCGTATGGTCTTCCACGCTCTCTTCCTCATGATAATCTTCGGCATTGTCCAACGTGACCTCATCATGCAGCCATGCCATAAGGATGTGTGTTCTCGTTATAGGGTCGAGGATGAACTTGCGCAGTATCTGGTCTGCTTTGGGCATGACAAGGACTGGAAGTATAGACTTCCCTGTAATTTTGTTCAAGAACGTGCGGGTCTTCTGTAAGTCGAGTGTAAGCTTCAGGTTCTCAAAGCGGTTGAACTCGTTCAGATTCTGTTCGTTCACATCACAACTCATGATATTGATGAGCTGGCTGGAATTCAGTCCAGTGGCCTCGCTGAGGGTCATGATTTGCTGGTGCAACTCACTTATCTGATATTCGGCGATATAGTCATAGATGGTCTTACCCTTTTCCAGATGCAAGTCGCCGCTTTGAATATCGTGCAGGATGATGAGCGCCGTGCGTTGGTCTTTCTGCGAGAGTGTGGCAAAAGTTTTGCACAGTTCTTCCAGTGCCGACTTTGTGAGTTCGCTTCCCGGCCCCTCCGTATACAGGTTCTTGATAAACTTCTGGAATTTCGAGTCGATGTATTCGGCATCGATGGTGCCGGTACCTGTTTCTGTGATATAGGTGTCAATGGCATATTCCCATGCGTCTTGAGAATCTCCGTGAATGCTACCCTCAAAGAGTTCACGATAGCGTTGCAACAGAATATAATAGGTCTGTTCGTCTATTTCCATCGTGACTTTTGTGTAGGTGTCGCCATGCTGAAACTCATACACGGTCTTTTCCCAAACAAAGCCTTGCAACTTCGCCGCTTCGAGCAGATGGGTCATCTCCGAGAAATATTTGGCAAACATGTTTCTGTCCTCACGGGTATTTGGCAGTTTCTCGAAGTTCTCAATATCGTGAGAATGGAAGATGTCACGAATGCTCAGGAACCGCTGGTTGATATTGGAGAGGTTCTTCTCCAATTTGTCGACGAACACGCCCAATGGTCTGTCCACATACACCTCCAAGGCATCCTTGATGTTCTGCTCCATCGTATAGGGGTAGCTGTAATACTTGATGATGCCGAACGGCTTGTCGGGTCCGAAGAGGCGGTTGGTGCGTGAGAAGGCCTGGATGATGTCCACATACTTCATGGTCTTGTCCACATACAGCGTGTTCACCCATTTTGAGTCATAGCCAGTCAGCATCTGCGTGACCACAATCAGCAGGTCTATCTGCTTGCTATGGTCATTCTCTATGCCGATATACGGTTTTTTGTGGGCAAGACGCTTGGCGACATCCTTCTTGTACTTGGCATAGTTTTCTTGTTTGAATGACATTCCGTACTTGCTGTCGTAGTCATTCATCATCTCGGCAATGGCGTCTTCACGGGCTATGCCCTCGTCAGAGTTGTCTATATTGTTGTCGAAGATGGCCGCCACATTCATGGAGGGATAATGCTCTTTAAACAATTTATAGTAAGAGATTGCCTCTGGAATATTCTTGGTGGCGAGCATGGCGTGGAACTTACCGTTCTTGCTGAGTCGGTCCCATCCGCTCATGATGTCTTGCGCCACAGCCAAATGGTGCTTGTCCGTCTGATAGATGTTCTTGGGCAAGTAGTGCTCGATGCCATGCGTCTGTTTGCCGTTCTCCGTATAGGTGTCGGGCATTTCCAGTTCCGAGACGAAATGATTGTATATTTGCTGCAGTTCCTCATCTTCGTCAATGAGCTGGAGGTATTCCTCGGTGGTGCGCTTCTTCGGCTCTTCGTCGGAATTGCGCTCCTTCAGTTTGAGGTCGATGTGGCGGAAGGCCACCAACTCGCGCAGCTCATTTTCATCATAGGTGTTCACCATATACGGGTCGAAGCCCAACACGTTGCCGTCGGGAATGCCGTTGGCAATGGTGTATTTGTGGAGCATGTCACCAAAGAGCGTTTCGGTCATAATCTCGTTCTTGGCATTTTCCTCAAATACCGGTGTACCCGTAAAGCCGAAAAGCAAGGCCCGGGGGAAGGTGTGTTTGATGCTGACCAGCATACTGCCGAACACACTGCGGTGGCACTCGTCAACGATGAACACCAACCGCTTTTTGCCGATCGTGTCAATGACCTCTTGGGATATGCCCACCCCCTCCTTGATGTTGCTCATCTTTTGGATGGAGGTCACAATCAGGCGATCGTCCTTATCAGTACTTTTCAGTTTGGCGAGCAGAATATTTGTGTCTGCCGTGTCTTGCACGGAGTCTGGGTCGTCAGCAAACCCACGGTATTCGTCCAGCGACTGCACCGAGAGTTCTATGCGGTCGAGCAGGAACACCACCTTGTCCGCGTCACCGGAGTTGGCGATAAGCTGTGCCGACTTGAACGAAGTCATGGTCTTGCCAGAGCCTGTCGTGTGCCAGATGTATCCGCCACGGTGTTGGTGCTCGTCCCAGTTGGTCTTCTTTACCACATCGCTGATTTTGCTCACAGCGAAATACTGATAGCTGCGGAGCACTTTCAAGGTCTTGTCCTTGTCGTCGGCAATGGTATAAAAGCCAACCATCTGGTGAGCCATCGGAATGGACAGCAAGTCGGTAGCCACCTTCTTCCAGTCGCTCACAATGTCGTTGTTGAAATCCTCCCAGTGGAAATAGAATTGTTTGGAGAAACGGTCTTCTGTTCCGGGGTTGGCAAAGTAGAGTGTTTCCTCTGGCGTCATGGCCACGAATATCTGCACCATCGAGAAGATGCCTTGTGCAAACACTCCCTCATGGGTGTATCGTTTCAGCTGGTAACAGGCTTGGCTGACATCAATCCGGCTGCGCTTCAGCTCAATGTGAATCACGGGCATGCCGTTGATCAGCAGCATCAAGTCGCCACGGCGGTCACCCGATATGGCCTCCTTGGTCTTGAACTTGGGTTGGCGTACTATCTGATAGCGGCTTTGGCCTGCCGAGATTTCTTTCGGGTCAAAGATTTTCAGATACACCTCCTTGCCATAGTTGTTTGGGTCCGCTTCATTGTCTCGCTTGATGCTAATCTGTTGACCATTGATAAGTTTGTTCACCGCATACGGGGAATCGCACAGATTCACTTGGTCTATCACTTGCTGCATCTCGCTTTGCGTAAGTGGATAATTGCCCAACTTGTCAATGCCACGATTGTTGTCATAGAGGATGTTTGCCCAGTTCTGAACGAGCTGTTCTTCTGTTGGGTTCTTGATTACCTCGTTCCACCCATGATGAAGCAAATGCTCTGTTAATGCTTCCTCGAAGGCAGACTCCTTAATGAAATTTTGTATATTGTTTGCCATGATGTTCTGGTTTTAATTGTTGTTGGGTTTGTCTTTCACTATTTCCCAATGCCCGTTTTTGTCAGCACCTATCCAACGGATAATACCACATTCTTGCATCCAATTAAGTTCGCGTTGAATCGTCTTTCTGTTCAATCCCATTTGCTCAGCCAAGTATTTCGTATTTACTGCGACATTTACTGCGACATTTACTGCGACATTTTTATTATTTGCAGTGGTGTTGTTATTGATTAAATTAAGAATATCTCTCTGTCTTTCAGAGAGTTCGTTCTCGATTTTTACTGCGACATTTAATGGAACATTTAATGCGCCAACCTTCCGTTCTTCAACTATCTTGTCATCCACAAACTCAGCCCTCAATATGGCTTTTAGGATGAAGGCGTCTGTATAGAATGAAGGTATAACAGCGCCACGGCTTTCCAACTCATTGCAGATACGGTCGATGCCCTCGCCAAACTCCTTCACATAGTTGTATGCCTTTAGGAATTGGGCAATCTTGGGGTTGCGAGAGAAGTGGGTATGTCGGATATTCTCCGCCCTTACCAGTCCCGGCAATTTGCCTGGAGACTCAAACACCAGTCGGTCGTCAAACATCTTTATCTGAATCTCCGTTCCCTTGATGCTGTAGTCTCTGTGGCATTCGCTGTTGACCACCATCTCTTGTATGGCAAACTTGGGATAGTTGCGGTTGGTCACAAACTGTCCGTTCTGTCCGAGATAGGAATGTTCGCGCACTTGTGTTTCAAGATATTCAACGGTCTTCACTATTTGGTTGAGTATCGACCCTTCAAATGTCACGTCTTTCACCACATTCATTTCCGTGCCCACCTTTTCCTCTATACCTTCATAGCGGATAAAGCGTGTCCTTGCTCGTGGGAAGAATCGCTGTGGCTTTTTGCCGAAAAGCAGGATACAGGCATTGCTCACCTTTTGCCGACCATCCGCCTCTTTCACGAAGTCGTTGTTCTCATAAAGGAACTCCATAGCCGACTTGCCATAGCCAATCACTTTGATGTAATCCTCCACGGCATTCATGTCTACATCATCTATAGTGGCACCATAGGCAGCTTCGTCTTCATAGTTGCGTTCGCCCTTGTCGTACATTAGCAGCATGCGCTCATCAAAGCCAAGTTTGCGGCTTTTGTCGCCCACTCGCATAAAGGCCTCATCAGCTTGATTGGTATGCAAATGGCTACTGGCAGGAACATACATCAGCAATATACGGTTGTCGTTTCCGTCGCAATCTACACACGGCAGATAGTCATAGCGCACTCTTACCGATGGAATACAGAAATCCATTGGCACACGGAGCAGTTCGTTCAGTTGCTTTGTGTGTTGATTGACGCCTTCGATGCGTCTTGTCTTGTCCGATACGCCGATGGCAAGCACGCCACCGTCAGCATTTGCCATTGCCACAATAGGCACAGCCAATGCTTTCGGTTCTATTTGTATGCTCTTGCAGTCGAAAGTTTGATCTTCTTTTCTGCTGATTATCTCGTCTATTGTCATACTTCAAAGGTATAAATATTATACAAACATTTTGTCCAAGCAAGCAGCCTTTATCTGTTTGAGTTTTTCCAAGCGTTGGGATTGGAGGGCGATTTTGCGGTCGAGGGCGGTGAAGTAGGAGGCTATCTTTCGCTGCTCATCTATTTGAGGTACAAGAAACTTCATTTCCTTAAATTCGTCAAAACTTATGGTTCTTCCGTCACGAATACCGTATGTAATCAATTCAAGACTTTTTATAAATTGTCTTGAAGTCAAAACATATTTCCAATAAAGGTCACTATTTGCTTCTTTATTTTTAAATTCCATTATGGTGTATGCAGGAGAACAAATGCCTTCTATGGATGAATGTGCAAAACCACCTTGAAAGGAGCGCAGATGTATAACAAATTGGCCTGGTAAGATGTGCTTATACGTTGCCTCGTTTGATTTATCATGGAAAATATTATATCCAATAGAATCTCTCGTAACCATTCCTTTGTCTTGCGTTGCAGACAGAACAGGTAATTTAGGAAAATTCCGCTCGTTTCTTGTTTGGAATATCTGAGCAGCCTTGGTCACTTGCCACTCCCCCTCAAATCCTTTGAATCTAATCTTAGGCACAGTCTCCCCCTCTTGTGGAAACATCGCTTGCAGACTTGCCTCCTTTACATGTTTTAAGGAGGCAAGGTGAGCACTTGTTGTATCAATAAGTGTATCTATATTGCTAAAGTAATCACAAATTGCTTTCTGTTCTTTTGGGTCTGTTGGGTGCTCTATAGGCATTTGTACGAATATGTCATCAGATATTGACAAACGATCGAAGCGTGCGCCACAATTTCCGCTTAAACGCATAAAGCGATGCCATTTATTTGTCCTGTAATAATAACACAGGTAGTCTTTGTTAATTCCCTCTATCTTAAATACAAGATATAAAGGAGACATTACTCCTATATAGCCAAGTTTATTTCTATTGATTGGACCAACGGGTGCTGTAACAGAAACTCGGGGGTTATAGACAAAATCATCGGGATGAACGACATAATAACCACCTATATTTTTACTGTTAGCAACATCAAAATCAAAAAAATCATGTTGCGCAATTATTCCATATTCAGCAGAATTTGTTAATACTTTCGTGTAGGAAAAATCTGTATTCCTCTCGGTAACTTTTGAAAAGAAATCTTTCAGCACACTATTTTTCCACAAGGCTCCAAATCCTTGAAATCTAATCCGTGGTCCCATACCTACTCTTTTATTAACTCCATCAAACCTTCAATTGCAAATTCCTCGCCAGTCAGTTGGCCCACCAACCCCGACAATTTCTCATTGGCTGCTGACATGTCGTGATTTATTTGCTGATAGCTCACGGCATATTTCTTGCTCAATGCCAAAACGGATGTTTCTAAAACCGCCAGCACAGCATTCAGCGTATCGCAGATGCCGGAGCAGACAGGCTCAATCCATTTCAAATGCAGAAACTTTGCCACGTCTTCGTCCGTCAGGTTTTGAATAGCCTCGACCATCTTGTCAACAAGTCCCTGTCTGGCAGTTTTCATCTGCTTGTTGGTCTTGGTCTGCTCATCCCAAAGTGCAATGATTCTTTTGAGCTTTGCTTTTGTTTCTTGCTCCACATCTGCTTTGGGCTTGGCATCAGCTTTAATGGCTGACTTGTTGAAGGCATTGTCCTTCTCGCTGTCGAGATATGTCTCAGTCTCCTCGTCGGTGAACGACTCACGCAGTTCGTCAAGCTCGCTGCCGATGGCTTCTACCCGCTGCTGCATGGCTGCTAAGGCATCAAGTTCCGGTTGGAACAACTCGTGCTGAACCAAATCGAAAGGAATGATGCGACCCTTCATGCCGTCGGGAACCTCTATCTCGTCATCATTCTTCTTCACGATTTTGTAAGCGGCCTCCACCTCACGTGCTGCATCAAGTCCATCTTGCTGAATGGTCTCTATGTCGTTGACAATCAGTTGCCAATTATTCGCCAATGCTTGATAGGCTGCATACTTATCTATTAAAGGAATGCTTCTAAGACGGTTGAATATATCCAGTGCTATTCCGTCTTGTGCAGTAAGCTCACGAACAGCCATCACATTGTCTATGAGCTGGCGGTGCATGGTGTCGGCGAAACCCTTGAAGGCTTCGTCAAAATGCTCCTTGAAAGCCTTGACGTCCTTGTTGTTTTCAATGATGCTTTTAGTGTCTTCGGATCGGAGCTGTGAGTAGGGCTTGTCTGTTTCTGGTACAAACAATTCACTACGAAGAGAAGGAAAGGCCTCCCAATATTGTTGCAAATCGTCGATTTCGGAATTAGGAATACCTCCAAACATGGTGGCGTAGATGTCATACCGCTCCGCTTCCTCGCTTGAGTCAACATAGCGGGGAATATTCAGATTATAAGCGTTCTTGCGAATTTCATCACGGCTCACAGTACGGGAAAAGCCTTTTATGGTCTTGCGGTCACGCACCGTGTCTGCAATCTTCTTGATGTCGCAAGCACGGAGCTTGTTTTGTTTGCCGTCCTTGATGAACCCTTTGCTGGCATCTATAATCAGAACATCATCATTGTCACGATGCTGCTTTAGCACCATGATAAGGGTAGGAATGCCTGTGCCAAAGAAGATGTTGGCTGGCAGACCGATGATGGCGTCAATATTGTTCTTCTCGATAAGGTTGGTGCGTATCTGCTCCTCCTCACCGCCACGGAACAACACGCCATGAGGCAGCACGATGGTCAGAATGCCATCTGGTTTGAGGTGATGCAGTTCGTGCAGCAAGAAGGCATAGTCGGCCTTGCTCTTCGGGGCGACACCATAATCCTTGAAACGAGGATCCATCTCCTTATCTGTCGGGTCCCAGTGCTGCGAATAGGGTGGATTGCTGACCACTGCATCCACATAGAGTGGCTGACCGATTTCGCTCCCAGCCCTGATGATAGGCCAGTCCTCGTCGAGCGAGTCGGCACAACGGGTGTTGATATTGCTGGGTTGGATGCCCCGCATGACAAGGTTCATACGGGTGAGGTTATAGGTGTTCTCCTTCAGTTCTTGGGCATAATACTTCACACGGTTCTTGTCGGCGATATGTCGTCCAACCGACTTTCCGATGGTGATAAGGAGGGAGCCGGAACCCGAAGTAGGGTCATAAATCTCAATCTGATGCTTGGCCTTCTGACTCTCCGCCACAATCTCCGACATCAGAATCGCCACCTCATGAGGGGTGTAGAACTCACCGGCTTTCTTTCCGGCATTGGCGGCAAAGTTGCCAATCAAGTATTCATACACATAGCCCAGCACATCGTAGTCCTGTGATCCGTCGGTAGGAATGTCCTTGATGAGCTTGATGAGGTCTTTAAGTGCACGGGTCTGACTGGCAGGATTCTCGCCCAACTTGCTCAACCCGGCCTGCAAGGTCTTGAAGATGCCGTCATACACCGGCTTGTAGTTGTTGCTGACCAAGCGGTCGAAAGAATTGAGGGCCACGCTGAGGTTGGCAACCGTAAAGTCGCTGTCGGGCTTAAGCCATGTGGAGAAGAGGTTGTTGTACTCGATGAAATAGCCGATATTGTTTTTGCAATAGTCAATGATGAGTTTGGCGTCTTCGTCCTCATAATTCTCCACAAGGTTCACCAAGTCATCCTCAGTCCATCCGTCTTTCAAGAGATAGTTCACCTCATTGTCCGACAGAAACTTATAGAATATCAATCCAAGAATATAGTCTTTATATTCATTGGCGTCAATCTTTGAGCGCATCTTGTTGGCAGATGCCCATATCTTGTTTGCGAGTTGTTGCTTGTTCATATTGTAATGTCGTTTTTTCGTTGATTGAGTGCATAGTTATCGTGCATTAAATGCATCTATATACATATTTAGGAATCAATTGTTTTTTTCATGCATGTACATCATGTCATTGTGTACATCTTCCGACAAAGTTAATGGTTTTTTGTCGCAAAACCAAATAAAAAGCTAAACATTCAAGATAGAAGTGCAATGTTTTTGAAAGGAAAAGGGGAGATATTGTCAATACAAGCATTATGAAGTCTTCGTTACGTGAAATACGTAATGGCATTGGTGCTTATCTTGCTGTGGCATCCGTTTGCTATTGAGGACTATCTGTTTCCCAAAAATATCAGTGGTTAGCTCGCATACGCAACAAAGTTTCGTGAAATATCATACATACCTACACAAATCTCTCAACCCCTCAGTGTTTATGCGGGGTCTCACGATGTAGGTAGGGCCGAAAATCATACATGAATCATACATAAACCTACATGAATCGGCCATAAAAACACCATTCAGCCACAATTCTCCTGATTTTTCAGCTTCAAATAGTGCTGTCTTTTGCCTGTTTTTTCATCAGATGCCTCCTTGTCGCCAACGTTCTCATCCGCCAACATAGCTGTTTTGGGGGTGAAAACAGGCAGTTAACGGATGGTACAAGGCGGTGGGCAATGGATTCCAACGCGGTGTTCAACTGATGCCCAGGTACGTGGGCAACCGATGCCCAAGCTTCCGGACCAATTCTGGGCATGTGAGATTATGTAGGCTTATGTATAGTTGAGCTATCGACGCTTGTAGTCTTTTTCCACTTCCATGTCGCGGTCGAGTCGGCCTCGCCAAAGATATTTGCGTGTCTCGTGTACCACAATGTTGCTCAGGAACAGCAACGAAAGAAGATTCGGTATTGCCATCAGCGCATTCATGCAGTCGGCGATATTCCATACGATGGTGAGGTTCATCACGCTGCCGAGAAAAACCGTGATGATATAGATGCACCGGTAGACATAGGTGCAATTCTTTCCACTGAGATATTCAATCGTCTTCTCGCCATAATAGCACCATCCCAATGTGGTGCTGAAGGCGAAGGTGAGCAGACCAAAAGCAAGAATGTGCTTGCCGACATAGGGAATCTTGCCAAAAGCCGCCTGGGTAAGTGCGGCTCCATTGCTGTAGTCAATGTCGGGGTAGGCGAGGATGCTGCTTACGATGACAATGCCGGTGAGGGCGCAGATGACCACTGTGTCCCAGAAGGTGCCTGTGGAACTGACCAGTGCCTGGCGTACAGGGTTGCGTGTCTGTGCGGCGGCAGCCACTATCGGGGCGGAACCCAGACCGGACTCATTGGAGAAGAGACCTCTGGCGATGCCGTAACGGGCAGCCATGATGACCGTGGAACCCACGAAACCACCACCCGCAGCGCGGGGACTGAAAGCTGAACTGAGGATGAGTTGGATGGCTTGCCAAACATAGGCATGGTTGACACAGATGATGAAGATGCAGCCGAGCACATAGAAGAGGGCCATGAACGGCACAATCATGCCACACACCTTGGCGATGCTCTTCACGCCGCCAATGACCACGACAGCGGTGAGCAAGCAGATGAACGTGCCGGTGATATAAGGGGAAATGCCATAGGTGTTTTGGGTGATGGTGGCGATGGCGTTGGCCTGGACAGTACTTCCGATACCGAAAGAGGCAAGTATGGTGAAGACGGCGAAAAGCACGGCCATGGTCTTCCATCCCAATCCTCTTTCCAGGGCATACATCGGACCACCGAGCATTTTCCCTCCCTTGGTCTTCACACGGTATTTGATGGCGAGCAGACCTTCGGCATATTTTGTGGAGATGCCGAACACACCTGTTAACCAACACCAGAATACGGCTCCCGGACCGCCCAAGGCAATGGCTGTCGCCACACCGATGATGTTTCCTGTGCCGATAGTTGCGGCAAGGGCGGTGGCGAGAGCGCCAAACTGTGACACGTCGCCCTTGGCATTCTTGTCACGCTTGACGGACAGTTTGATGGCGGTCCACAGTTTGCGCTGCGGAAAGCGCAGACGGATGGTCAGGAACACGTGGGTGCCCAACAATAGGATAATCATGGACCATCCCCACAGAAAACCGCTGAGGTTGGTGAAAAAAGTGTTTACAGTATCCATGCTCGTAATCTTTTTACTTGTGTTTGTTTTCTCTCGTTTCTATTTTTCTCTGATTCTGATACGTATCTTGTTGAATCCCATCTGCTCCAACATCTGGTTGAACTGACGGGTGGCATTGTTTTCCGCACTTTGGATATTCGTACGGCTCATGCAGCGCTTTCTCATTTGTCGGCACGCTTTCACATAGAGCTGTTGGCGGTCGGCATCAGTCCACTTACCTTTCTCTATAAAAGGTTTGGTGAGAGCCTCGTCGATGAAGTTGGAGTCAAGCAATTCAATCGGTGGCAGAGTCACACTCACCGAATCGCCCTTGCTGACTATCCATCCCTCTTGTGTCTTGCTCATGTCTATGCCCAGGCGCAATGTGCCATAATAGATGCGTGCCAAATGGTCGTCACTGAAAAATCCCTTGCGGATGGTGTCCACCAGCTCCTCATCATTGATGGAGAGAAACTCCCATTGACCGATGCCTTTAAGGCTCGTGACTATTTCGGGAGTCAGCGCAATACCCCGATCGGTCTCCACATGGAGTTCGTTATGGCGCGAGCATCGGCCCAGCGTCACAATCGCTACAACGATGGCCACAATGGCTATCGTGATGAGCGTGAGGCGAGGATAGCGGATGAGGATATTCTTAGTTTTTGCCATGTTCTATTGTTGAAGTGTCAAGCAAGCGCGACAGGTCGCGGGTGTCGAGCGACTTGCGGAAATGTATGGTGATGTCACTTTCGTTATAGCCCATTTGCTCGATCATGGGAATGAGGATTGTGGCGGCACTTTTCCGTGCTTGTTCGATGATATTGTTTTGGGGCATGTTCTTCATTACAGACGCGCGTCCTTGCCGTTCGTAGTCGGACAGTTCTTCATCGGAGAAGTTGGAACGCGTCAGTGCCACATATTTTTTCACAGCCAGATGGTCAATCTTGCTCGAGGTGAGCTGGATGCGCGGGTCGGGGAGGGTGATGCTGATTTTCTTGCCTTGGCGCTCGATATTGGCTTCGGAAAAGTCGTTGAAGTCGATATAGGCTTTGAGGGTGACGTCGAGCGGTATGGCTACCTTGCGTTCACCGAGCGGCAAGTCGATATCTATGTCCTGGTTGAAGAACTTTCCCTTCAGTTTTTTCTTGTCCTCGTGGGTGATGATTTTATGCACGTGGCATTCGGCAGTGTAAAGGCGCGAGCGTTTCTGTATTTGCATCACCATCATCGGAATCGTGTCGACGGAAGGTGAGTTCTGTCTCGTCTTTTCACCCTTGCACGACAAAAGGGCAAGGGATGCGAGCAGCACGAAGAATATGTAGAAGTTTCTTACGTACATTCTTTTCAGACCAATTATTGATGCAAAGTTAGGGATTTTTTTGCAAAATATCAGTCCAAATGGCATCTTTTTTACAATAATGTTGGTTTTCATAAATAATATTGTAACTTTGCACACACAATATTAATAAAATCTATAGTATGAACAACAGACAATTGGCGGTGATGGCGATGTGCACGTTGCTGGGCATGGGTGCTTGCAGCGAGAAGAAACAGACCAACGACATCATCGTTCCAAAGATTGTGAAGAAGGCTCAAAAGAAGATCAATGCCATGTCGGATTATTCGCAGAGCAAGTCTGTGGATTGGTTGGGACAGACCTATACGGTGGTGGTTCATCGATTTGTTGACAAAGATGTGCAGTGTGAAGACGAGTCAGGCAACAAGTATTATGCAAACAAGATATCCTTGCGCATCCATCGTGCGGATGGTTCCGTGTTTTTCGACCGGACATTTGTCAAGCAGGATTTTGAGCAATACCTCAATTCGGATGTGGCGGAAAAGGGTGCCTTGTTGGGCATTGTCTTGGAGAAAGCGGATGGCGACCATCTGCGTTTTGCAGCCAGTGTGGGGTCTCCCGACCAGATGAGTGATGAATATGTACCTCTGGTATTGGACGTTTCCCGCACAGGGGGGATTTCCATTTCAGTGGACACGTCGCTTGATGTGTCAGACTAAGCGTTCAACATAAGAAATGAAAAAAGCGTCAATTGTCATTCTCGACAGTTGACGCTTTTATATTAGGATTGTTTTACTTTAAAATTTTGCCATTTTGATGGCATCTACAGCACATTCGTCTCCCTTGTTTCCAAGTTTGCCACCGCTGCGGTCCTTGGCTTGCTGCAAGTCGTTGCAGGTGAGCAGACCGTAGATGACGGGGATTTCGCAAGTGGCGTTGATGCGTGCGATGCCGTAGGTCACGCCTTGGCAGATGTAGTCGAAGTGTGGGGTGTCGCCTTTGATGACACATCCGAGGATGATCACAGCATCATAACCACCATTGAGCACCATCTGCTTGGCACCGTAGATGAGTTCAAAGCTTCCCGGTACGCTCTTCACATGAATGTTCTCCGGCAGCGCTCCGTTTTTCTCAAGCGTTTTTACGGCTCCATCGAGGAGTGCGCCGGTGATTTCCTCATTCCATTCTGCCACCACGATGCCGAAACACATATTGCTCGCATCGGGAACTTTGTCAAAATCGTAATCGGAAAGGTTGTGAAGTATTGTTGCCATATTCCTTACTTTGTAGCTCTTTCGATGTATTTGTCAATCTCTTGACGTACGGGAGAGTTGAGATATTTCTTCTTGATGTCCTGATAGATCTTCAGGGCTTCGTCTGTCTTGCCTTGGTTCTCAAGAATCTCACCAGCCTGGATGAGGAAGCGTGGAGAGAGTGAGTTGTTCACACCGTCTGCTGCCTCAGAGTCTGCCATGTCTGCAGCCTTCTTCAGTGCGCTGACAGCCTTGTCGTATTCCTTAACATATACGTAGGCATTGCCGAGAGCTGCTTCTGCAGCAGGACTGATCATCTCGTCGTCGCTTGCGCTGTAGCTATCAAGATAGTTGACAGCGTCCTGGTATTTGCCGAGGTTCATGCAGCAGATGCCTGCATAGAGGTTGGCGAGGTTTTTGGCGTCGGTTCCAGCGTAGTCGTTGATGATACCCTTGAAGCCAGTGAAGCCTGCACCGTCTCCGTTGAGCGCCTTGTCATACATCTCCTGGTTGAAGTATTCCTGTCCTTTGGCGAGCTTTGTGCTTGCCTCTTCATTGCGTGGACCCAAGAAAAGCTGCACATAAAGGATTGCTGCTACTACCAGCACGATGACTGCAATTACACCATAGATGATTACTTTCTTGTACTTTGTGAAGAAAGCTTCTGATTTGGAGAGATGCTCATTTACATTGAGAGCATTTGTCTTCTCATTGTTGTTTGCCATTATTCTTTTAGTTCTTTTTGATTTTCCTTTGTTTTTTCTTGCCCCGATTGTTTGTCTATGTAGGGCATAAAGCGTGGCAAAATTAATCATTTTATCTTGAATATTGAAATTTATCATTGACTTTTTTCGGTTTTCCACAATAAATGGTGTAACTTTGCATAGAATATAGCTGCGCTCGGCAATCAGAAAACAAGTTTTCATTGCGCTCGCTGGCTTAAAAACAACGTGAAGAATACTGATGATATTAAAGACGCTTTCCATTCTCAATTTTAAGAATATTCATGCTGCCGACTTGGTGTTTTCTTCCAAGTTCAACTGCTTCGTAGGGCACAATGGCATGGGCAAGACCAACCTGCTTGACGCGATCTACTATCTCTCGTTTTGTCGGAGTGCATTCAATCCCATTGATTCTCAAGTGCTTTCACACGATAGTGAGTTTATGGTTCTTGAAGGAGCCTATTCGCGGGAAGGGGAAGATGATGAGGAACGCATCTATTGCGGCATGAAGCGGGGACAGAAAAAACACTTCAAACGCAATAAAAAGGAATATAAACGCTTGTCAGAGCATATAGGACTTGTTCCCGTGGTCTTCGTCTCTCCCTCGGATAGCATCTTGATTGATGGCGCTACAGAGGAACGGCGAAAGTTGCTGGACGTGGTGATTTCGCAATACGACAACTCATATATGGGGGCACTCACACGCTACGGAAAGGCTTTGCAACAGCGCAATACGTTGCTCAAACAGGAGGATGAACCCGACACGGCTTTGATGGAAATATGGGAGGAACAGATGGCCTTCGAGGGAGAACGTATCTATCATCGGAGAGCTGAGTTCGTAGACCGTATTGTCCCTGTCTTCCAGGATATTTATCGGCAAATATCGGGTGGCAATGAGGAGGTGAGTCTTGACTATGTGTCCCATTGTCAGCGTGGTCCTCTCCTTGATGTCATCCGTCGTGACAGAATGAAAGACCGTGCCGTTGGCTATTCGCTCCATGGAGTTCACCGGGATGACCTGCAGATGCTCATTGGCGGATATCCTATGCGTCGTGAAGGCAGTCAAGGGCAGAACAAAACGTATGTGTTGGCTTTGAAACTCGCTCAGTTCAAATTCCTGTCAGAGATGGGGAACCATGTGACCCCTCTTCTTTTGCTTGACGATATTTTCGACAAGTTGGATGCCAAGCGGGTAGGGCGTATCATCGATATTGTGTCGGGGAGTGATTATGGTCAGATTTTCATTACCGATACCAATCGGGAACACATAGATCGTATTTTGAAGAATTCAGATGCCCCCTATAAGATCTTTTCTGTGGAGGATGGTGTCATTAACGAACGGGAGGAATAGCGTATGTTCAGAAGACAAGTGATGGGAATTGACGAACTGTTAGGCAAGGCGATACGTGAGAATGGTCTGGAAGGGCCTCTCTTGGAGAAACGCACCCTTGCTGCTTGGGACAAG
Organism: Prevotella sp.; assembly: GCA_050873125.1. Taxonomy (GTDB): domain Bacteria; phylum Bacteroidota; class Bacteroidia; order Bacteroidales; family Bacteroidaceae; genus Prevotella. Next base: position 637 of record JBNMIE010000008.1, on the reverse strand, counting down.
GTGGTTGGCCCTACCATTGCTCGCATGACCGCCCAGAAGTATATCCGCAACCAAACATTGTTCGTGAAAATAACAAATCCCGCCTTGCGGCAGGATTTGTCAATGATGCAGACCCGTTTGCTCCAACATATTGTGGAAGAGGTGGGGAGCAAGGTTGTCATCAAAATTGCGTTCGTCTGATTTCAGATTATTTCGTCCATCTTTACATCAAAGGCGGAAACAGGTATGTGTTTCCGCTTTTGAAATCCAAAGCATACTCCTATTTTATAAGTGCCGGACAATAGGGTGAGAAATCTGTCGTAGTATCCTTTGCCACGGCCCAATCGGTTGTTGTCTTCATCGAAACTCATTCCCGGTACGAGCGCCACGTCAATCGATGGGTAATCACGAAAGACGGGTCCAGTGGGTTCCATGATATGGAAGGCTCCTTCTTGCAGGTCATCTTCGTTTCTATAACGTCGCAATTCCATGGTCTCTTCGCCTGTAACCTTGGGAAGCAGGATATCTTTTCCTTCTGCCTTCAGCGACTTGATGAGCGCACGTGTGTCCACCTCGTCAGCCAAGGGGTAATAGAGCATGACACATTGGGCGTTGCACACACGTGGATGCCGGTGGAGGCGGCTGGTGATGTCGGCAG
>JBNMIE010000007.1:0-49102 GCA_050873125.1 Prevotella sp. | reverse complement strand
CTATTAGCTGTCCATACATCGGCTGTCCGATAAAATGTGTACCTTTGTCCATAGTTACTGGATTTTTTTGCAACAACAAAGGTAACTAAAAGGGCTGAATTCCAAGCGAGGAATCCAGCCCTAATTTTTTTATCATAAAAAGTTTTAGCGGACAGCAATAATTTCTATATCACCTCTTGCCAGACCCACGGAATCGGTGGCTATCAGATACAGCCCTACACCACTTCGGGCGAGGTGGCCAACGTGTATCTGAACTACTATACGGGCACGGACAACAACAAGACGAACACCTTAGGCTTCTATACCCATGACGGAAACAATGACACCGGCAGCTTGTGGAGACTGGACAAGACGGATCCGCACACCAAGACCATCAGCGAACTGGACGAGAAGAGCCAATTCAGCCAATTCAGCGATGTCAACGTGACCTTAACCCGCACCCTCAAGAGCGGCAGCTGGAATACCTTCTGCGTGCCGTTCAACGTTTCCGAGTCTATGCTGACATCCGTCTTTGGCACAGACTGCAAACTGCGCGAGTTCACGAGCATGGACGAAGACGGCAAGACACTGAAGTTTACCGAGGCGAAAAAGATTGAGGCGGGCAAGCCCTATCTGCTGAACCCTGCACACGACGTGACGAACCCCACCTTCAGCAACGTCGCCCTCTCTGACACGAAGGCACAGACCGTGACCAACAACGGCTACAGCATGGTGGGCACCTATGGCACGACAACGCTCGCCATCGGCGGCACCAACCTCTTCATCACCGCCAGCAACCAGTTTAAGAAGCCGCAAGACGACAAGAACAACCACAACAAGCTGAAGGGTCTGCGCGCCTATTTCGTTGTGCCGGTCGGCACCAACAGCAACACCCTGCGCGTCTTCATCGCCGACAACACCACCGCCATCGACGCCATCCATCGCGACGACGCCCTGCAGGACGCGAACATCTACAATCTCCAGGGACAATGCGTGGGCACGAGTCTTGAGGGACTGAGCCGTGGCGTGTATATCCGGAACCACAAGAAATTTGTGGTGAGATAGAGACAACAGAGCAAGTAGAACTTTAATAAGGAGACCATTCATTATGAAAAAGAAGACATATCAGAAACCCGCAGTAAGCGTCATCGAGATGGAAGCCAGCACCCTTGCGGCAGCTTCTGGCGTGACGGAAGACACCACGAACCCCACAGTGGTGATTGGAGACCCGAGCGAGCCAAGTGACGGCGATGCCTGGAACGAAGGCAACTGACCCGAGACTTGAACAGAACAACACAACATAGACCCAAAGCCCCTCCAAGCGAGCGATCCACAAGCGCCGATTGGAGGGGCTTTCGCATGCCTTGTAACAGTATTGCAACATTATCGTATCACAATTGTAAGCACTGTATCAAAGGTTTCGGCGTAACTTTGCAGGCACAATATAAAAGCAAAGAAAAATGGCCAAAAAGAAAGAAGAAACGCTGACCTACGTGGAACGTGACGTCAGTTGGATGTATTTCAATCATCGTATCCTGCAAGAAGCCCAGAAACCCGATGTCCCCCTGTTGGAGAAGATGTCGTTCCTGGGCATCTATTCCAACAACCTCGACGAGTTCTTCCGCGTGCGCGTGGCTTCTCTCAACCGGTTGGCTGACAGCCGGAACATCAGCGACCACAACCGGAAGACCATCAAGCACACCATCAAGACCATCAACAAGCTCAACGAGGAATACAGTCTCGAATATACCGAGACTACCCACCAGGTGTTCCGCCAACTGGAGGAGCACCACATACGCCTCATCGACGAGAAACTGCTCAACGGCGAGCAGAAGGAATATCTCAAGCAACTCTACTACGACAAGCTCAACGGCTCGACCAACCCCATCTGGCTCTCCGCCATCGACGACCTCAACACCCTGGAGGACAACCGCATCTACCTGGTGGTGAAGAAGACTCACGAGGAGGACAAGAAAGTGAAATATGCCATCATCAAGGTGCCCGACCGCGTGTTCGGCCGCTTCCTCAAACTGCCCGCAAGCGAGGGCTTCGACAACATCATCTATCTCGACGACGTGATACGCTACTGTCTGCCCCTCATCTTCATCGGCACCAAGCACAGCACCTACGAGGCCTACTCGTTCAAGTTTACCAAGGATGCGGAAATGGAAGTGGACAACGAGGGCGACTACGGCACGATGGAAAAGATAGCCTTAGGCGTGAACAGCCGCAAGAAAGGCTCGCCCATCCGTGTCATCTACGACAAGGAGATGCCCAAGGAGATGCAGAAGAAGATTCTCGACCGGCTCAACGTCAGGGAACTGGACACGTCGCTCGCCGGCGGCAGATATCAGAACCACCGCGACCTGATGAGTTTTCCCGACTGCGGCCACAGCGAACTGAAATATCCACGCTGGCCCCAGGTGATGAAGCCGGAGTTTCTCAGTGAGCAGAGCATCCTCGACACCATCCGGGAGAAAGACCGCTTCATCCATGTGCCCTACCACTCGTTCGACGCCTATATCCGCGTGCTGCGCGAGGCGGCGCTGCGCCCCAGCGTCAAGGAAATCAAGACCACGCTCTACCGCCTCGCCAAAGACTCCAAGGTGGTGAAGGCGCTCATCTGCGCCGCCCGCAACGGCAAGAAGGTGACCGCCGTGGTGGAACTGATGGCGCGCTTCGACGAGGAGAGCAACATCAAGTGGAGCAAGCGCATGCAGGAAGAGGGCGTCAACGTCATCTTCGGCGTGGAGGGTCTGAAAATCCACTCCAAGCTCTGCCTCATCACCACCACCAAGGGCAACATCGCCTGCGTGGGCACAGGCAACTTCCATGAGGGCAATGCCAAGGTGTATACCGACTATCTGATGATGACCGCCCGACCGCGCATCGTCAATGAGGTGGCGAAGGTGTTCGACTTCATCGACCGTCCCTTCTCGCAGGTGCGCTTCAGCGAACTGATGGTGTCGCCCAACTCGATGAAGACCAAGCTCCTGCGCCTCTTCGACACCGAAATCAAAAACGCCAAGGCGGGCAAGGAAGCCTGGGTGAAGATCAAGATCAACCACATCACCGACACCGACATGGTAAACAAGATATACGCCGCGTCGAAGGCGGGCGTGAAGGTGGACATCGTCGTGCGCGGCAACTGCTCGCTCGTGCCTGGTGTGCCCGGTGTGAGCGACAACGTGAAAGCCATCGGCATCATCGACCGCTATCTCGAGCACTCCCGCATCCTCATCTTCTGCAACGGCGGCAAGCCCCGCTACTATATCGGCTCCGCCGACTGGATGCCCCGCAACTTGGTCAACCGCATCGAGGTGATGACGCCCGTCTATGACGAGGACATGCGGAAAGACCTGCTCCGCACCGTGGAATACGGTCTGCGCGACACCACCAACGGACGCATCGTCGACGGCAAGGGCACCAACCAGATACAACCCGTCACCGAGGGCGGCACGCCATTCCGCTCACAAGAACAACTCCATCAAGCTTATCTCCAAGAATACACACAAGACAAATGAAACCAATCAACCTCGCAGCCATCGACATAGGCTCCAACGGAGCCCGTCTGCTCATCAAGCGTTTCGACGACAACGCACCCGAATTTGAACGTATCCGCAAACTGATGTTCATCCGTGTGCCCCTCCGACTGGGCAACGACGTGTTCACGCTCGGCAAGATATCCAAGCACCGCGCCAAGATGATGCTCCACATGATGAAGGGCTTCAAGCAGTTCATGCTGGTCAACGACGTCAGCCGATACCGCGCCTGTGCCACCTCCGCCATGCGCGACGCCGAGAACGGCAAGAAGGTGATGCGCCTCATCGAGGAGGAAACCGGCATCAAGCTCGAAATCATCCCCGGTGCCGAAGAGGCACAACTGCTGTGCAACAACCTGGTGGAGAACACCGAGAGCGGCGTGGGCAACTTCGCCTATGTCGACGTGGGCGGCGGCAGCACCGAGATATCCCTACTCCACGACGGCATCCTCGCCGAAAGCCACTCATTCAACATCGGCACCCTGCGCCTGCTCAGCGGCAACGTGAAGAGCGAGGAGCGCAAGCAGATGAAGAGCATGCTCGAATCCTATGCGCGCGACTTCCCCGACACCCGCATCATCGGATCGGGCGGCAACATCAACAAGCTGTTCAAACTCGTGAAGGACAAAAACAGCAACGGCAAGCTCAAGGTGGGACAACTGCACGACCTCTACAACCAGCTGTCACAGCTGACCATCGAGGAGCGCATGCAGCGCTTCAGCCTCAAGGAAGACCGCGCCGACGTCATCGTGCCCGCCGCCGAAATCTTCCTCGCCGTGGCCCACAGCCTGCAATGCGACGAAATCATGGTGCCCAACATCAGCCTCGCCGACAGCATCGTCGACGGACTCTACAGACAATATAAAGACGGAGAATGACCTCCCCGTCTTTTTTTCTTTTACCCTTGCACACAGAAGACATGGAAACGAAGTGTGAGCCACTGGGGACAAAATAAAACAAAAAAGCAAGTTTTTATTTTGTTCTTCTATCTAATTGCTGTACCTTTGCAAGCAGAAACAAAACTCTTATATTTATAATATGATTCTTTTTTTCAGAACTCCTACCAAGAGCGTGATTGCCACTGAGATAGACCATCAGCCCAATCACGATGAGATCAACGAACTTTCCTGGCTTTATGGTGACGCCGAGCTTCTCGATGCGAAGACGCTTGAGGGTTACTATGTGGGCCCACGCCGTGAAATGATTACTCCCTGGAGTACGAATGCCGTTGAGATAACTCAGAACATGAGTCTTAACGGCATTTCGCGTATAGAAGAGTACTTCCCCGTAGACTCAAAAGACGCCGACCACGACCCCATGCTCCAGCGCATGTATGACGGTCTTGACCAAGACATCTTCACCGTCAACCACAAGCCCGAGCCTATCAAGCACGTGGAAAACCTGGAGAAATACAACGAGGAGGAGGGTCTCGCCCTCTCTCCCGAGGAAATCGAATATCTCCACAAGATAGAGAAGGAACTGGGCCGTCCGCTCACCGACTCCGAGATTTTCGGCTTCGCCCAGATCAACTCTGAGCACTGCCGCCACAAGATTTTCGGCGGCACCTTCATCATCGACGGAAAGGAGATGGAATCATCGCTCTTCGCCATGATCAAGAAGACGACACAAGAGAACCCCAACAAGATATTGTCTGCCTACAAGGACAACGTGGCTTTCGCACAAGGCCCGGTCATCGAGCAGTTCGCTCCCGCCGACCAGTCCACCAGCGACTATTTCCGCATCAAAGACATCGAGAGCGTGATCTCGCTGAAGGCAGAGACCCACAACTTCCCGACCACCGTGGAGCCATTCAACGGCGCAGCCACAGGTACGGGTGGTGAAATCCGCGACCGTATGGGCGGTGGCACCGGCTCATGGCCTATCGCAGGAACGGCTGTCTACATGACGGCTTATCCCCGTCTGGACGGCGGACGCGACTGGGAAGACGTGATGCCCGTGCGCAAATGGTTGTATCAGACTCCGGAACAGATCCTCATCAAGGCGTCCAACGGCGCGAGCGACTTCGGCAACAAGTTCGGCCAGCCTATCATCACCGGTTCGTTGCTCACCTTCGAGCATCAGGAAGGCAACGAGAAGTATGCCTACGACAAGGTGATCATGCTCGCCGGCGGCGTGGGCTACGGCACCAAGCGCGACTGCTTGAAGAAAGAGCCACAGAAGGGCAACAAGGTGGTGGTAGTCGGCGGCGACAACTACCGCATCGGCCTCGGTGGCGGTTCCGTATCGTCGGTAGACACCGGCCGCTACAGCAACGGCATCGAGCTGAACGCCGTGCAGCGTGCCAACCCTGAGATGCAGAAGCGTGCCTACAACCTGGTGCGTGCCCTCGTGGAAGAGGACAACAACCCCGTGGTTTCCATCCACGACCATGGTTCTGCCGGTCACCTCAACTGCCTCTCGGAATTGGTGGAAGAGTGCGGCGGCCGCATCGACATGACCAAATTGCCTATCGGCGACAAGACCCTCTCTGCCAAAGAGATTATCGCCAACGAGAGCCAGGAGCGCATGGGACTGCTCATCGACGAGAAGCACATCGACCACGTGCGCAAGATTGCCGAGCGTGAGCGCGCCCCACTGTATGTGGTCGGCGAGACCACTGGCGACGCCCACTTCTCCTTCGTGCAGGGCGACGGCGTGAAGCCTTTCGACCTCGACGTGGCACAGATGTTCGGTCACTCTCCAAAGACCATCATGCGCGACGAGACCGTGGAGCGCCATTATGAGAATGTCACCTATACACAAGACAAGCTGAACGAATATGTCAACCGCGTGCTCCAGTTGGAGGCCGTGGCTTGCAAGGACTGGTTGACCAACAAGGTGGACCGCTCCGTGACGGGCAAGGTGGCACGCCAGCAGTGCCAGGGCGAAATCCAGTTGCCATTGAGCGACTGCGGTGTGGTAGCCCTCGATTATCGTGGCGAGAAAGGCATCGCCACTGCCCTGGGTCATGCGCCACAGGCAGGACTGGCTTCACCTGAGGCTGGCTCCGTGCTTTCCGTGGCTGAGTCGCTGACCAACATTGTCTGGGCACCTTTGGCCGACGGCATGAAGAGCCTGTCGCTCTCCGCCAACTGGATGTGGCCCTGCCGCTCACAGAAGGGTGAGGACGCGCGCCTCTACAATGCCGTGAAAGCTCTGAGCGACTTCTGCTGCGACATCCATGTCAACGTGCCTACCGGCAAGGACTCTCTCTCCCTGTCACAGCAATACCCCAACGGCGAGAAGATTATCGCTCCGGGTACGGTTATCGTGACCAGCGGCGGCGAGGTGTCTGACATCAAGAAGGTGGTTTCGCCTGTGCTTGTGAACGACAAGAATTCATCACTCTATCATATCGACTTCAGCAGCGACGAGCTTCGCCTCGGCGGCAGCGCCTTCGCACAGAGTCTGGGCAAGGTGGGCGACGATGTGCCTACCGTCACCAACCCCGACTACTTCGTGGACTGCTTCAATGCCGTGCAGGAGTTGGTCAAGAAGGGATGGATCATGGCTGGCCACGACATCAGCGCCGGCGGTCTGATGACCTGTCTGCTCGAGATGTGCTTCGCCAACACCAAGGGTGGTCTGCACATCAACCTCCACGACATCGCCAGCGACGACATCGTGAAGATTCTCATGGCTGAGAATCCGGGCGTGGTCATCCAGGTGTCCGACGAGCACAAGGAAGAGTTCAAGCAGTTTATGCAGGAGCGCGAGGTGGTATACGCCAAGATTGGTTATCCCACGCCAGACGCCCGCACACTCGTGGTCAAGAAAGACGACTTCGAAGAGAGCTTCGACATCGACGCCCTCCGCGACACTTGGTACAAGACTTCCTATGAGCTTGACCAGAAGCAGAGCATGAACGGTTGCGCCAAGAAGCGCTACACCAACTATAAGAAACAGCCTATCGAGATGAAGTTCAACGACACCTTCCGTGGCACCTTGGCACAGTTCGGCCTCTCCGCCGACCGCCGCACGCCGTCAGGCATCAAGGCTGCCATCATCCGCGAGAAGGGAACCAACGGTGAACGCGAGATGGCATACACCCTCTATCTCGCCGGCTTCGACGTGAAAGACGTGATGATGACCGACCTCATCAGCGGCCGCGAGACCTTGGAAGATGTCAACATGATCGTGTTCTGTGGAGGTTTCTCCAACAGCGACGTGCTCGGCTCCGCCAAGGGATGGGCAGGTGCCTTCCTCTTCAACCCGAAGGCGAAGGAAGCCCTCGACAAGTTCTATGCCCGCAAAGACACCCTCAGCCTCGGCATCTGCAACGGTTGCCAGCTGATGATTGAACTGAACCTCATCAATCCTGAACACGAGCACCGCACACACATGCGTCCGAACAACTCGAAGAAGTTTGAGAGCGCATTCCTCGGTCTGAGCATTCCTCGCAATGAGAGCGTGATGCTCCGCACCCTGAGCGGCAACAAGCTCGGCATCTGGGTGGCTCACGGAGAGGGTCGCTTCTATCTGCCCGAGGCAGAAGACCACTACAACGTGGTGGCTAAATATAACTATGCCGAATATCCGGGCAACCCGAACGGTTCCGACTACAATGTGGCAGCCATCTGCTCTAAGGACGGCCGTCACCTGGCGATGATGCCACACCCCGAGCGCGCCATCTTCCCATGGCAGTGCGGATGGTATCCACGCGACCGCCGCAACGAGGAAATCACTCCTTGGATTGAGGCATTTGTCAATGCACGCAAGTGGATTGAGGAACACAAATAAAATGTATGGACAACTTTTATAGAAAAAGTTTCAAGACATTTCTGAAGATTGGCGCATTCACCCTTGGGGGTGGATACGCCATGATTCCTATTATAGAAGCTGAAGTGGTAGACAAGCACAAGTGGCTCAGCAAGGAAGAGTTTGCCGACATCATCGCCGTGGCGCAGAGTTGCCCCGGTGCGCTCGCCATCAACATGAGCGTGTTCATCGGCTATCGTCTCCGACGCCTTCCCGGTGCTGTGTGCACCTGCCTTGCCACTGCTTTGCCTTCATTTCTCATCATCCTGCTCATCGCCCTGTTCTTCCATCGGTTCCAAGATGTGCCGTGGGTGGCGGCGATGTTCAACGGCATACGCCCCGCTGTGGTGGCGCTGATAGCCGTTCCGACATTCAATCTGGCGAAAAGCGCCAAGATCAGTCTCGCCAACTGTTGGATTCCCATTGCCAGCACGCTCGCCATCTGGATGATGCATGTCAACCCCGTGTATGTCATCCTTGCCGCCGGACTGGGCGGCTATCTCTACGGAAAACTCATCAAACCTACCGAGTAAATGATATTTCTGCAACTCTTCATCACGTTCTTTGAGATTGGCATCTTCGGATTCGGAGGTGGCTATGGCATCTTCTCGCTCATCCAGACCGAGACCGTCATCCATCATCACTGGTTGTCGACAGCAGAAATCACCAATATCGCCGCCATCAGCCAGATGACACCGGGTCCCATCGCCATCAACACCGCCACCTATTGCGGCTACACCGCCATCCACAATGCCGGTTTCGGCACGGGAATGTCCGTGCTGGGCAGTTTCATTGCCACGCTCGCCCTCATCCTCCCGTCCTTCCTGCTGATGATACTCATCGCCAAGGTGCTGATGCGCTATATGGACACGCCCGCCATGAGGAGTGTCTTCGCCGTATTGCGCCCCGCCGTAGTCGGTCTTTTGGCTGCCGCCACCTTATTATTGTGCACCCCCGAGAACTTCAGCACCCCATCCATCAGTCCCTGGCATTTCTGGATTAGCGTGGCCCTCTTTGTCGCCACCTTCATCGGCACCAAGTGGGTGAAAGTGAACCCCATCCACATGATCCTCTTCGCCGCCTTCGCCGGCCTGCTGCTATTGTATTAAGAAGACTATATTGCAGCAATCATTGCTGCCTTAAGTGACAGTGCGGTGGACATTTAAGCTAAACAATCTTAAAATTATTCTGTCCGTATTGTGGTATCAAAAAGAATACCTATATTTGCGGAAAAAGAAAGATATGCCCGAAATATTCAGATTCTATGGTTTCTCGTTTTTCTTTTATAGCAGGGAACACGAACCTCCTCATGTTCATGTAGAAGGAACATCTGGTATGGCCATATTTGACTGGAATGGAAAAGAGTTCATTCTAAGAGAAAAGCATAATATAAAAAATAATGACTTAAAGCGTATTACCCTTGTCATCGAAGAAAATGCAGATATCATCTTGAAGAGATGGCAATCTTATTTTGGAAAGGAGGCAGAATATGAAGATTACTAAGATTTGGTTTAAAGACAACTATCTTTATGGTGAAGACGAAAATGGGAAAACCTATCGCCAGTCTCTACTGTGGTACAAGAATCTTCGCAATGCCACAAACGAGGAACGAGAGAAATATACTTTCGGGTATGATGGTATCCATTGGAGGAATCTTAATGAAGATGTTAGCTTTGAAAGTTTTGCTTATGAAGACGCAGAGCCGACTAAATTGCAGCGTTTCTTCCTATCACATCCAGAAATAAATGTGGCAGAATTTGCAAGACTCATCGGAATCAACCCCTCACTCCTCCGCAATTATATCAATGGCTTCAAAAAGCCATCGAAGGAACGGGAACAAATGATTTTTGACCAATTACACCGTATAGGACAAGAATATATGGCATTGGCATAAGTATTAAAAAGACATAAACGCAAAATCGGCGGCATCACCAATTATTGTGATACCGCCGATTTGCTTTATCCATACAAAACTATTTTACTTTGCTGCGCCTATCTGTATATTCTATAAACGCAACAACACACAACACAATAATAGTTGTACCTAAAAAAAGTAAGCTCAATGGTCCCATATTATTTTTCTTTTTTATTGTTCTTATCTATTAGGAACAAACCAGACAAGGCTATCACTGCAACAGACAAGACTCCTGTCACTAAAAGCGAAGCCTTGGAATCCGTCATATCCATAACCGTTCCAAGAATAACTCCACCAAAAATAAGTTTAGAGACATCTAACAAATAATTGCCAATTGTCATCTCTGTCTTCGAGGATAGCTTATACTTCATAATTCCTTATCTTTGTTCTCGTTGCAAATATACAAATTTAAGACTTTCTCTCCAAACATTCGCCCGAAAAAACAAGCATATATACCGAAATGATGTAGGTTCTTATAGGTTTATGTATGATTCATGTATGATTTTTAGCCCTACCTACATTGTCAAGCTCCGCATAAACACTGGGGATTTGAGAAATTCATGTAGGTATGTATGATTATATCGGGAAAACTTTTTCCGGATATTGAATTGGCAACCCTAAATAAAACATAAACAAATGCAAGATTATTTTGTTTTGTCTTTATTTTACACTACCTTTGCTTGAGAATCTACAAGCATATTGACATGGCAGCACACAATGAATTGGGGAAATGGGGCGAGGAAATGGCCATACAACTCTTGGAAAGCAAGGGATATGGCATCCTGCACCATGACTGGAAATGCGGCAGACGAGACTTGGACATCATTGCGGTGACTCCGGAAAGAGACACCTTGGTGATTGTAGAAGTGAAGACTCGTCGCAACAGTCTGTTCACAGAACCGGAAGAGGCGGTGACGCCCCAAAAGATGAGAAGCATCGCCGCTGCCGCCAACGCTTTCGTCAAAGGGTTCCATGTCAACATCCCGGTGCGCTTCGACATCATCGCCGTGACGGGAACGAACGAGGACAACGTCGAAGTGAACCATATCGAGGATGCTTTCATCCCGTATTTTTAACCTGCATGCAATGAAAACAAAAATCATAAGACTGAAAGAGACCAACTCTACCAATGACTTCCTGCGGAACTATCAGCCAGAAGACGAGGACTTGACCATCGCCGTGGCTGACTACCAGACAGCCGGACGAGGACAAGGAGGCAACCATTGGGAAAGTGAAGACGGCAAGAACCTGCTCTTCTCCCTGCTGGTCTTTCCCAAGATGCTCCCCGTGAGGAGTCAATTCCTGCTGTCGGAAGCAGCGGCTTTGGCGTTCCGTGAGGTATTGGGCAGCATCCTTGGTGAGGAGGACGTGACCGTGAAGTGGCCGAACGACCTCTATTGGAAAGACAAGAAAATCAGCGGCACGCTCATCGAGACGACCGTGACCAGCCATGGCATGGGACGCTTCATCATCGGAACCGGCATCAATGTCAACCAAACCGCCTTTGTCAGCGACGCTCCCAACCCGGTGTCAATGGCGCAGATTGCCGGACACGAGTTTGACCGGGAGCAATTGCTCAACGACTTGGTGACAAGTTTCTCCAAATACTACGACATGATTGTCGACGGCGACTATATCGACATTGCCGCCCTCTATCTGCAACACCTCTATCGCGGCAAGGGCTTTTACCCCTATGAGGATGCCGAAGGGAAATTCGAGGCATGCGTGGTGGAGGTAGAGGACGACGGACACCTGATTCTCCATGACCGCCAGGGAATCATCCGCAGTTATGGATTCAAGGAGGTCAGCTTTATCATCTGATTACTAAACAAACAAGAATATGGCAAAGTATAAAAGAATTCTTTTGAAGCTCAGCGGCGAGAGCCTGATGGGCAAGCAGAACTTCGGCATCGACCCGGAACGTCTGCAAGACTATGCACGACAGATCAAAGAGGTGCACGAGATGGGTGTGCAAATCGGCATCGTCATCGGTGGCGGAAACATCTTCCGCGGACTGAGTGGCGCCTCCAAGGGTTTCGACCGCGTGAAAGGCGACCAAATGGGCATGTGTGCCACAGTCATCAACTCGCTCGCACTGAGCAGTGCCCTGGGAGCGTTGGGTGTGAAGACCAAGGTGCTCACCGCCATCCGCATGGAGCCTATCGGCGAGTTCTACAGCAAATGGAAAGCCATCGAGGCGATGGAAGCAGGCTACATCTGCATCTTCTCCGCCGGAACAGGCTCACCTTACTTCACCACCGACACAGGTTCCTCACTCCGTGGCATTGAGATTGAAGCAGACGTGATGCTCAAGGGTACCCGTGTGGACGGCATCTACACTGCCGACCCGGAGAAAGACCCGACAGCCACCAAGTTCAAGGACATCACCTACGACGAAATCTACAACAAGGGACTGAAGGTGATGGACCTCACTGCCACCACCATGTGCAAGGAAAACAACCTGCCCATCTATGTGTTCAACATGGACATCGTGGGCAACCTGAAGAAGGTGATGGACGGCGAGGAAATCGGAACACTCGTACACAACTGATCACTATCACTTAGATACAAAACGGGCGGAAAGCAATTACACTTTCCGCCCGTTTTCATGTTATATAAAAAAAGAGTATGGTTTAGTCGTCGAGGATAGGAGTCATCTCCTGGGTGTTGACAATGTTCGGGTTGGAATAGTCCACCTTGCGCAACTTGCCCTTGCCGGTAATAACCAAGGCCGGATTGCCGGAAGGTTCGCCACCCACCATATTATACATATACACTTTGTAAGTGTCACCCGTCTGTGTGCCCACCATCAAATAGTCGAATCCGTCCTCAGCCGAATAATATCGGTTGGCAATGTAGGTGATCTGCTCGTTTGAGGGCAGACCCTGGAAGGATATCTGACGTTCGGCATTGTTGCCGGACAAGTCGTAGGCATAGACTTTGTTGTCGTCCACACAATACATAATGGTAGCCTGCTGGCAGTTGACCGCAAAGAGATTGGCCTTGCCTAAATGGGAAGAAGCGTCGACAGTGCGCACTTCCTTCAATTCCAGGTTGCTGGAGGTGATGTTCACAAGATAGAGCAGGCGGTTGCCTGCGTTGTCCTTCAACAGGAAATAAGGAATCTCATTGCCACCCGCCAAGCACATGCCCGAAGTGAGGCAGTCGTAGTCGGTGTTGAGAACCTTGTAGCCCGGGACCTTGGAAGTAGGAGCCATATAACTGCCGTTATAGTCGATGAAGCCCAAGCCCTTGTGGTTCTGATCCCAATAGGCCATGCAATAGAAACTCTGCGGAGACGAGATGATATGGCGGCTGCCGCCCTTGCCGTCAAAACTGCCGAGCACACCGATGCCACCCATACTGCCGCTATAGCCTGTATAGATGTAGTTGTTGGTGAGATAATAGATGGTCCAATAGCCACGCACGGTGCGGTAAGGAATTTCTCCCTCCACCTTTTCGTAGTGACAGTTATTGGCATCCTTGATGGTCTTCATGTCGACCAGACGCACCCATTCCACTTCGCCGTCCTCAGTGGTGAGGCTCAAGCAGTTGCCATAGGCACCTTTTTCCGTGGCAGGATCCATATAGGCAAGACCAGAAATCACATCCATGGACAGAGGCTTTCCCTTCAAAGCCTTTCCATTGTAAGTGGACAAAAGATTCTCAAGGAGTGTGTTCTCCGTCGTGTTGTAGAGGTCGATGTCCGTGTTGCCTGACGCATCCTCCTTACAGATGTAAAAGCCCTTTGACAGAGCGGAGGCCACATTGACTGTAATCTTCTCGCTCTGCTGGCTATAACCCGTGGTCTTGGAGGTGGCGGTGAGGAAGAACACATATTCTCCATCCAACAAGTTCATCGGATAGTCCAACACCTTGTCGTGGGACACCACCGTCGCATGGCGCTCTACATTGCCCATGGAAAACTCATTCGGATCATAATAAGCCCATGTGTATTCCAAATCATCATCGGCATAGTTGGACGAGACAGAAGGTGCGATGGTCAGATGCTTTCCAGCAAACGACGTGACATCATATTTCTTCTCAATGCCACCGATGGTGATATAAGTCTGATCCGTTCCATAGTTGGAATCTTCACTGACGCATGATGTCAACAGAGGGAGCATCATGGCTATATATATAAATAGTTTCTTCATACTTTTACTTTTTGCTTAAATTAATGTTCATCCATCAGAAGCCATCAGAACCACCGATGACAAAGTCAATCAACCTGCCATCCTCTTCTGCCAAAGGCGACAAGCCCAAGGAGGCACGACGCTCGTTTTCCTTGGCAAGGGCGGCAGAGAGCTTGCTGCTGATGAAGCTCATATAGGCCTGGTCGGCAGCATAGGAATCAAATTTCTGCTCTGTGAGGTAAGCCTCATCCCATTTATCTCCCGTGACATCGATCATGAACTGATGTTTCACCGGACCATAGGCTCCAAAATAGTGGGTGCAAAGGCCACCCCAGTTGTTGGGTTTCGCCAGCATTTCCGTAATCTTGATGTACTGCACACAATCCTTCAAGAAACCCCTTTTGAACTCCGAAGTTTCCTTTATCGTAAACTTCAAGGTGAAGGTCTTGGTCTTCAGAGATGGGTCTCGAAGAATAACCACAGGAATGCGGGCCTCTGTGGAATCGGCCTTGACCACAAGGAGTTTCTTGTAATCAGGCGAGTCGAAACTCACATAGTGGGTTCCTGCCACCGCGTCATCTTCTCCCGTCATCACCTGTTCCAACTCAAATGACCGGTCGTGGTCGGCAATGAAGCCCAAGGTTTTCACCTTGACCCATACCGTATCAGAGTTCAAGTCCTGGTGATAGGCAAACGAATAGGACACCAGACTGTCTGCCCTATATGTGTGTTTGAAGTAGAGCCTGTTGGTCGTGTCACTGTATGTGGGCAAGTCCTGCTCACATGCCGACAGGATGGCGACAATCGCAAGACATAATAAATATATTGACTTTTTCATCTTTCCAAATGTTTACTTGTTGTTCTTTCCTCTGTTATTTGTTGGGATCAAATTCTGTCTCGGGCAAAGGCAGGATGTAGTCGTCCTCGTTCATATCCGAACGGGAGAACAACATGCGCTTGGTGTTGTTGCGCTTGTAGGTGTAGAACATCTGTCCCTCGCCATAGAACTCACGACGATATTCCGCCAACACAAAATCCTTCACCTCGTCAAGAGACTGGAAACCATCGGTCACATTGACTGCATGGGCAGCCATATAAGTGGTGTAAAGCGAGTTGGCTTCCTCGAGGTTTGTCGTGGTCTCCATCGCAATGAGATACATCTCGGAAATGCGGAGCATTGGCATAATCTGCAAGCATGTGCGGAGCACGTTCAAGTCGATGCTCTTGGAGGTGTCCCAAGAATATTTCTTAATAGTAGGATACTTGATACCTGTAGCCGTTCTGGTGTTGTGCTCCCACATGTTCAGGTAGCGGTTGTTGCTGGTGGTGTTCTGTCCGGCATACAACTGCTTGTCCAACATATTCACGGTCAGGCAGAGTTGCTTGCCCGATGTCACAGTCGTTGAGGTCAATCCACCGAGGATATCCACACTGTAATCTCTTAAACTGCTATTCTGCAAAGCGAAGAGACACTCATCCGGTAAAGCGTAATAACCTCTGGTATAGTCTCCATCACCATTGAGTTCGATGACAGGCTTACCATCGAGTTTGGCGTTGATTACAGCCATCGCCTCCTCATAAGCCTTGGCTTTGTTGCCCAAATAGAGATAGACACGAGCCTTCAAGGCCTTGACAGCCCACAAGTTCATGCGGTTGCGGCGATACATCATGAAGTCATCGTCCAAGGTCACAGAACCATTAAGGTCGGTATAAGAGTATTTCAAGATGGGATCGCTCTTGCCAAGCAGCTCTTCTGCCTTGTCGAGATCTGTCATCAACTTCTGGCTATAGGCTTCAAAAGAATAGTAAGCTGGCAAGGTCTTGATGTCGTTGCCTTCAGAATAAGGCAAGTTCACCTGTTTGGTTCCTCCCTGTGGAAGTTGTCCGAAGAGACGGAGCACGTCAAACTGACAGTAGGCTCTCAAGGCATGGGCCTCGCCCTCTATCACATTGCGGGCATCGGGATCGGAAATGGTGGAGGGAGATGCAGCCAAATGATTGATAATCATATTAGCCTGAACCACCACGTTGAACAGTCCACCATAGATGTCCTTGATGTCACTTCTCGACTCGTCGGCAGTGTAGTTGTGATTGTGCAGATAATACCAATCGGCATGCCAAGCCTTGTCGGGCTCCGACCACAGGTTGGCAAGACATTCAATGTCAGAGAACGTGAGGTTCTCACCATAGAGATTTCTTGATGCCATAGAGACATAACAGCCAGCCAAAGCCTCCTTGTAGCCTTTGTAACTGCTGAACATATCCTGTTCTCTTTCCTCTGTTTCAGGTTTCACATCCAGCCAGTCGTTGCACGATGACAAGGTCATCAACGCCAACAGCAGGACCACAGCCTGATTTATTTTGCTTTTAATGATATTCATAATTCTGTTTCTTTTATTCTTCCATTAATATAAAAAGCATGCTAACATTCTGTCTTTCTCACTTAGAATGTCAGGGTCAGCGAAGCCTGCATGTTGCGGGCATATGGATAACTGGTGCCTCGCTCATACTTCACGGATGACCAGTAGAACAGGTCGTTGAGGTTTACACCGAAGAGTACGGACTCAATGCCGGTGCGGGTGTGCAACCAATTGTTGTTCCAACGGTATTGCAGACTGACGGTCTGAAGGGTCAGCACTTTGTCGTCGAACACGAAACGTGAGGTGGCATGGCTGTCCATCTTGTTATATCCCTGGAAGAAGGTGTTGTCTCCGGGTTTCATCCATCTTTCGCTCAAAGCGCGTTTGTCCACATTCTTGCTCTGAATGGTGCTGGTGGTCACCTCTACCCTATTACGCAAGGTTGAGTTGTATTGCTTTCCACCCCAATGGAAGCCGAACGACACATTAAGGGTGAGATCTTTCCACATCACCATGGTGCGGGCGTTGCCACGATAGGTAGGTTGGCTGCTGCCGAGATACACCTTGTCAGAAGCTGACCATGTGTCTGTCACCTGACCATTCTTGTCGATATACACTTCCTGACCGGTGCTTGGATCAATGCCATTGCTGCGCACAGCGTAGATGGCATTGAGAGGCTTACCCACATAGAAGAGGTTGGCGACATCAACATTCTGCGAGAGATACTTCTGGTTCTGCTCCATGATAGCATCGGACAAACGAGTGATTTTGTTGACATCATGCACCAACTGTCCGCCAACCATCCAGTTGATTCGCTTGCTGCGGTTGCGGATGATATAAGCATTGAGCGACATCTCGAAACCCTTGTTGCTCATCTCGCCGATGTTGGCAACATAAGAGGAGAAGCCTGTAGACAAAGGCAGGTCCATGGAGGAGAGCAAGTCGGTGGTCTTCTTGTTGTAATAGTCAAACTCGAGGGTGACCCGATTTCTCAGCAGTCCCAATTCCAAACCGAGGTTGGTCTCCTTGGTTTTCTGCCAAGTGAGGTTCGGATTGCCGAGTCCCATCAAGCTGGCAGCAGTCCAATTGAGGTAGCGACTGCCGGACGCATATTTATAAGAGGTGTAGACATTCTCTGTCGTGAAGTTCTGCGAGCCGGTTACACCATAGGAGGCTCTCAAGCGCAGGGTGTTGACAATATCGTTGCCACGGAGCCACTTCTCGTTGTGCATGTTCCAGCCGATACCTGTGCTCCAGAAAGGAGCGAAACGCTTTTCGCTGCCATACTTGGAACTTCCATCGACACGATAGCTCAAGTCGACATAATATCTATTGTCGTAGGTATAGTTGGCGTTGCCTGTGAGACCCACCAAGCGAACGGTGCTCTTGTCACCGGAGGGCGCACCGCCATACTCATATTGGGTGGCATTGCCCAAGAAACTCATGTCCTCGTTGGTGAATCCTTCTGCCACAAACTGGTAGTTCTTGATGTTCTCTTGCGAGATGGAATAGTTGGCACCCACATAGATCTGATGCTTGTCGGCAAAAGTCTTGTTGTAGCTCAAGGTCAAGTCGGCATTGTAGTAGTCGTCAAAGCCATTGCCATAGGTGTATCTGCCCTTGCGGAGGATTCCCTCAGCAGTGTTGTAAGTCTTGGAAGAGAAAGTGGAATGTTCCGCAGGCAAGAAGACATCACTTGTGGAACGTGTGGTGGAATAGCCCAACTTGCCACGCAAGCGGAAGTCGTTGAGGAACACCCACTCCACAGAGAAGTTGTCGATAAAGCTGATATATTCGCTCTTGTTGAAGGTGTTGAGCGTGGCGTCATACAATGGATTTCCCACCTTGTCAGTTTTGTTGAAATTGTCAAATGTCTTCACCACGTTGCCGTTCTTGTCATAAGGACTGTTGTAAGGCTGCTGATCCACATAGTCCTGAAAGGAGCCATACTTGCTCTCAGCGGAATGGTTGGATGAGAAACTGGTATAGTTGCGGAAGGTGAGATTCTTGACAGAATAGATCAAGGTGATGTCTCCGTTCACCGTCTTACGGCTACTGCCCTTCATGGCACCTTCGATGTCGTTATAGCCAAGAGAGGCTGCCCATCTGAACTCGTGCGAACCGCCATCGAGTTGCAGGTTGTAGCGCTGACCCACACCATTGCGAACCGGCATGTGAAGCCAGTCGACATCCGTTCCATCGAGCACCTTCTTCAAGCGCTCGTTATAGATATTGTTGTAAGCATATTGCGTGATAGGATTATTATTGAATGTATAGAGTCCCACTTCCTTCTCCAACTGCAGTTTTTCCGCAGCGTTAAGCATATTATAGGAACTGAGGTCTGGCAACTGCAAGTCTATGCCCGCCTTGGCTGTGACACGCAGACGGCCTTCCTTTGGAGTCTTGGTCACCACCACAATCACACCATTGGCACCACGAGAACCATAAATGGCGGTGGCGGCAGCATCCTTCAAGATGTTGATACTCTTGATTTGCTCGTCGTTGTAGTCCATCAACTTAGTCAGAGAAATCTCGAAACCGTCCAAGATAATCAGCGGAGTGTTGACCGTCTGCTGGGCATTGCTGTTAAACTCCTCAACGCTCATTGGCAGCGAAGAAGAGCCACGGATGTTCATGTTGGGCAGCACGTTAGGGTTGCTACCTGCCACATTATTCATAGGGAAGTTGATGGAAGCGTCGATGTTCTTCAAGGTTTGCAACAAGTTGCTGCCCTTGAAGCTCTGAAGTTTCTCACTGTCGATAGAGGTGACCGCACCCGTATAGCTTTCCTTCGCCTTCTGGAAGATACCTGTCACCACCACTTCATTGATGTCCTTGCCTTGGGGTGACAAGGCGATTTCCTTCATGTTTTCCTCTGCCTGTGCCTGATAGGTGCTCATGCCGAGGTAGGAAACGGTGATAGTCGCATTGTCCGGACATCCCTGCAAGACGAAGGTTCCGTCGGGTTGGGTGACCGTGCCAAGACGATAGCCCATAACCTTTACGGAAGCGCCGATGATAGGCTCTCCGTTTTCCTTGTCGACAACCTTACCACGAATGGTGATGATTCGTTTTTGTCCGGTGATGGGCTTGCCCGGATAGACACGTGCAATGTTGCCTTTCACCGCAAAAGCCAATGGCTTTCCACGCAACACATACTCAAGAGCCTGCGTGAAAGACACCTGCTTGACAGTTCCGTTCACCCGATAATTCTCCACATCGTTATAGGTGAACATGATTTTGTAACCCGAAGCCTTGGAGAGTCTGCTGAATGCGGAGGGCAGGCTCTCGTTGCTGAACGTCATGGAAATGTTGCCTTGGGCCGCTACTGAAAGCAATAGCAAAGACCAAAACGCCATGAACAGCGCGAATCTTTTTTTAACCATATCTCTCTTTTCTTTAATTAATCTTACATATAACGTTTGTGAAACGCAAATGGGTACGATTTTTGAAAGAAAAATTAAGACTCGCTTATAGTTTTGTTACAAACATAACAAAAATATCTTAATGTATAAGAAATCTAAGACAATCTGTCAAACCGATACTTAAACGGAATAGAGACAAAAACAGCTCACTTTTGTTTTGCAGAAAGTTAGACCGAAAAAACTCAGAAGACAAGCAAGTCTGTCCCCTTGAGTGTCACCTTCACCTGCTGCATATTGTTGAGCGATTCGATGACATCCTGTATGGAATCTGAGCGACGCACAAAGAACCGCATGCGAAGAGTCTTGGCGGAATCATTGTAGCATTTCACGTTGACGTTGTAATATTCACTCAACGTGTTGAGAATTTCAGACAACGGGGTATTGTCGAAATAGAGATAGCCATCACGCCACATGGTATAGGCCTCGGTGTCTACCGGACGGACTGACACAGACTGAGCGAAGACGATGGCCTGCGTTCCTGGCGTGATGCGATGCAACAAAATATCTGCTTCAGCCTTGAGATGACCGTCTGCTTCCAAACAATTCAGTCCTCCCACAGCCACACGACCATTGACAAGAGTCACAGACTCGGGCTTGCCAGGACGGGAAGTGACATCGAACTCTGTGCCATAGACACGCGTCACCGACCGCTTTGTGATGACGACAAAAGGTTTCTCCGCATCATGCGATACGGAGAAATAAGCCTCACCCTCCAAGTGTACCTCCCGCAGATTGTCGGCAAAACGACATGGGAAGACCAACCGGCTGCCCGGATGCAGATAGACCTTACTGTTGTCTGGCAAACAGACAACCGCCTCCTTGCCATAGGGTATGGTGATAGACGCGGCACGGGTGGAATTATCCAGTTGGGTAGCATCCACTACTACCTGCTTGGCGGTAGAGACAATGGTGGGGCGTGATTTCGTCTGCGGCAAATCCTTGCCATTAGCATCCGTAATGCGAACCACATTGCCAGTCATTGGAGCCTCACACACCTGGCGCAAATCCACTGGTTTGGGTCTCAGCAAGAAAACAAAACCTGCCACCATGGCCGCCACTGCCAACAAACTTATAGTCAACTGAACAACTCTGCGACGGTTCGCCCGCCAAGATTTCGTATCTTCTTTCCTATCCCCATCAGCCTGTGGAATCAACTCTTCTCTTGGAGCATCTGCATGCTTCCGTCTGAAAAGGCGCAGTGCCTCCTCGACATCGACATGGTGGAGGTTCCGCCTCACAAGGCGACGGGCGGTCAGCAGCGACTTGCAGTCGTCTGTGAGCTGCGGGTCGTTGAGCAATTCCTCCACTTGTTCATCAGTCAAATGTTGAGGATGGTTGATGATGGAATATAGTTTTTCGTCTGTTGTCATCAGGAAGATACTTATATTAATGAAAACGTTTGAAACGGAAATGAGGTACGCTATTTACCGAATTTTAAATCTTTATCACTTATCTTTTCTCATTTGCCGGAACAGAGACAGAGCTTTCGACACGTGTTTTTTCACCGTATTGACAGAAATACCCATCTTTTCCGCCACCTCTTTATATGTATGCCCGTCGACATAGCAGGCCACAAAGATTTCTTTGGAGGGCGACTTGAGCATTGACAGTGCCTGGCTGACATACCGCTCACGCTCCTCCACTTCCAAATGGCTGTCCAAGTCGTCATACTCTAAAGTCATGGCCTGCACATATTGCACATAGACTTGGGCATGGTGCTTGCGCCGCAAGGCATCCAAGCACTTGTTGCGCACATCTTTATAAAGGAAACTTCTGAGAGCCTCAGGCTTGATGTCATGAAAGTTGAGCCACACGTCCTCAAAGGCCATACTCACCACATCCTTGCTTTCAGTCTCATCCAGAAACTGCATGGCAAAGAAATATAAAGCCTCATAATATTGTCTGAATATGGTGTCAAAATCCTTGATTTCTTCCATACCGCATCGATGGCCAAAACATTAAACCCAAGCCGCATCCACAGACTGTGCGGGCGGCGTTTACTCTCTCTCTTGTTTATATTTCACACAAATGCCTGCCTGCAAGGATTCAACATTCCTACAGACAGGCATTCTTATGACTCTTCTTTAAAATCGACGTATTCTCCCTCGTCCTTCGAGAAGATCTTGCGTTCAGCCTCCTCGGGACTCCGCTCGTCGATGATTATCTCGTCGCAGTCTTGACTTTGCCGGCTCTGTTGTTGTCCGGACGCAGTTTTCCGTGCACCGGAACTTTGCTGCCGCGTGTCAAAACCGCCCATTTGCTCATGAAACTTCCTTGCCATGCCATGCAACCGACGATATATCGTGAAGGCAATCACCAATATCGCAACGATGACAAAGATGATGACAAAAAGAATAAAATGCAGTATTGCGTACATAGTTTGTTATCCTTTTGTTTTGTCGGGGTGAGCGTCTTTCTTGTCGAGAATGACAGAGAGCACCACATAGCAGGCGATGATTACCGCAAAGCCGGTGATGCCGAGTACGCCAAGCACGACGGCACTGAAGATGACGAATGAGTATTTCACCTCGTTGCCCTTCCAACCCCATTGTTTAAACTTGAGTGCAAACATCGGAATCTCTGCCACAAGCAGCCAACTGGTAAGGAGAACCAACACCAACATGACGGGCAGCATCCATTTGGTAGACTCTATCATCTCGCTTCCACCAACAATCAACGCACCCCAGAACAGAGCATTGGCTGGCGTAGGCAGACCGATGAACGATGTGGTCTGTCGCTCGTCAAGATTGAACTTGGCAAGACGCAGAGCGGAGAATGCCGCCACGATGAATGCGAAGTAAGGCAAATAGGGGCGCAATGGCTCCAACATGGCAGGATAGTCCATCACGGCAAGTTCGGAAAAGATGATGGTAGCTGGCGCCACACCGAAGGTCACATCGTCGGCAAGCGAGTCAAGCTCCTTGCCAATGGGTGAAGAGACATGAAGCAAGCGGGCGCTCATGCCGTCGAAAAAGTCGAACACAGCACCGATGATGATCCATGTCAATGCCATTCTCGGATTGTTTCCAAATGCGAAAGAGGTGGCAATGCAACCAGAAACGAGGTTGCAACAAGTGATAGTGTTGGGGATGTGTTTTTTGATTTGCATGACTAATCCTATTTAAGTTTGGCTATCACGGTCTGGTCGCCCACGGTGCTCTGCCCCATTTTCACGCACACTTCGGTGCCGAGCGGCAGATAGACGTCCACACGCGAACCAAACTTGATGAAGCCCAGATGTTCATCGATATAGCAGTCCTCACCTTCTTTGGCATAGGTGACGATGCGACGAGCCACGGCACCGGCAATCTGACGGCACAGCACGTCCACCCCATCGGGAGTGGTAATCATCACGTCGGCATGCTCATTCTCCTCGCTGGCCTTGGGCAGCCAAGCTTTGTGGAAGTTTCCACTCTGGTGGTGTACAAGTTTCACCTTGCCGTCCACCGGGAACCAGTTGGCGTGCACATTAAACAGGCTCATGAAGATAGACACCATCATGCGGCGGTCGTGGAAATATTCATTCTCCTCCACTTCCTCGATAACCACCACCTTGCCGTCGGCTGGCGCCACGACAATCTTCTCGGTATCGTCTCCATTAAAATATCTGACAGGACATCTGAAGAAATTGAGCACCACACTATAGACCACGGCAAAGACGACGACAAAGCTCCAAAACGGAATTTTGTTGTCAAATGCTTGCCATAAAACGACTGCGATGGCCACAATTAAAAACATACCATAGATTAGGGTATTGTTTCCTTCACTGTGTATTCTAATGTTCTTTATTTTTCTTATTCTTTTCCCCATGATTGGTAAAGGATTCGTATTTGGGCTACAAAGTTAATGTAAAATGGAGACAAAACAAAATAAATCACTTTGTTTTTGACATTCTGAGGAAGTTTGACAAGATTTTGCATCATTCTTTTGCATATCTCAAGTTTTCGGTTTAACTTTGACCTGTCTAATTGTTTTTGTATATGCAAGATTTTGTACACCTGCACGTCCACACCTATTATTCCATCCTTGACGGACAGTCCAGCATACCCAAGCTGGTAGACAAGGCTATCGCCAACGGAATGAGAGGTATGGCCATCACCGACCACGGTGACATGTTCGGCATCAAAGAATTTTACAACTATTGCAATAAGGTGAACGGCAAACTCCGCGAAGAGGGCAAGCCGGAGTTCAAACCCATCTTCGGATGCGAGATGTATGTGGCGCGAAGGAAAAAGAGCGACCGCAGCGACCCGAAAGTGGACAAGAGTGGCTACCACCTCATTGTGCTCGCCAAGAATTACCACGGCTACAAGAACCTCATCAAACTCGTGTCCAGGGCATGGGTCGACGGATTCTATATGCGTCCCCGTACAGACCGGGAGGACTTGGAGAAATATCATGAGGACTTGATTGTCTGCTCGGCGTGTATCGCCGGCGAGGTGCCTGCCAAGATTCTTAAGGATGACATTGCCGGTGCACGTGAGGCCATAGAATGGTATCAGCGTGTGTTCGGCGACGACTATTATCTGGAGTTGCAGCGCCATGAGGTGAAGAACCCCAATGTGCGCGCCAACCGCGAGACATTCCCCCTGCAACAGAAAGCCAATCGGGTGATCATCGAACTCGCCAAGGAATATGGCATCAAACTTGTCTGCACCAACGATGCCCACTTCGTCGACCAAGAGAATGCCGAGGCCCACGACCACCTGCTCTGCCTCGCCACTGGCAAGGACTTGAACGATCCCAACCGTATGCTCTACTCCAAGCAGGAGTGGTTCAAGACCCGTGAGGAGATGAACGAGGTGTTCAGTGATGTGCCCGAGGCACTCAGCAACACCTGCGAGATACTCGACAAGGTGGAGACCTACTCCATCGACCATGCGCCAATCATGCCGTTCTTCCCCATTCCTAAGGAATTCGGAACGGAGGAGGACACCCGCAAGAAATACACTGAGCAACAGCTCTATGAGGAGTTCACACGGGATGAGAACGGCAACGAAATCATGTCGAAAGAGGAAGCCGACAAGAAAATCAAGAAACTCGGCGGATACGACAAGATTTACCGCATCAAGTTCGAGGCTGACTATCTGGCAAAGCTTGCCTATGACGGCGCCAAGAAGCGCTATGGTGACCCGCTGCCGGAAGAAGTGGCGGAGCGTGTGAAGTTTGAGCTTCACATCATGAAGACCATGGGATTCCCCGGTTACTTCCTCATTGTGCAGGACTTCATCAACTCTGCCCGCGACGAACTGGGTGTGATGGTGGGGCCTGGACGTGGATCGGCCGCCGGTTCGGTGGTGGCCTATT
Organism: Prevotella sp.; assembly: GCA_050873125.1. Classification (GTDB taxonomy): domain Bacteria; phylum Bacteroidota; class Bacteroidia; order Bacteroidales; family Bacteroidaceae; genus Prevotella. The sequence goes on along the minus strand of JBNMIE010000007.1, from coordinate 23,680 downwards.
GCTTGGGCATCACAAAAATAGACCCTATTAAATATGACTTGCTGTTTGAGCGTTTCCTCAACCCGGACCGTATCTCCTTGCCTGATATTGATACAGACTTCGATGATGACGGTCGCGGCAAGGTGCTCGAATGGGTGGAAGACAAGTATGGACACGACAAGGTGGCACACATTATCACCTACGGCACCATGGCCACCAAGAACGCCATCAAGGATGTGGCACGTGTGGAGAATGTGCCACTGCCTATTGTCAATGAACTGTGCAAGCAGATTCCAGACAAACTGCCCAACGGCAAGAAGATGAACCTGGCCAATGCCATCGAATGCATTCCGGCATTGCAGAACGCTGAGGCGTCAAGCGACATCCGGCTGCGCAACACCATGTCCTATGCCAAGATGCTCGAGGGCACTGTCCGCGGCACTGGTATCCATGCGTGTGGAACCATCATCTGCCGCGACGCCATCAGCGACTGGGTGCCGGTTTCGACCGCAGAGGACAAAGCGGACCCCGGACACAAGTTGCTTTGTACGCAATATGACGGACACGTGATTGAGGAAACGGGCCTCATCAAGATGGACTTCCTCGGATTGAAGACCTTGTCCATTCTGAAAGAGGCTGTGGAGAACATCCGCCTGAGCACAGGCCACGACATCGACCTCGACACCATCCCCATTGATGACGAACTGACCTATCAACTCTACAGTGAGGGGCGCACAGTCGGCACCTTCCAGTTTGAGTCTGCCGGCATGCGCAAATATCTGCGCGAACTCCATCCCACCGTATTCGAGGACCTCATCGCCATGAATGCCCTCTATCGTCCGGGACCTATGGACTACATTCCGTCGTTTATCGCCAGAAAGAATGGAAGAGAGCCTATCAAGTATGATATCCCATGCATGGAGAAATACTTGAAAGACACCTACGGCATCACCGTATACCAGGAGCAAGTCATGCTTCTCAGCCGCCAGCTCGCCAACTTCACCCGCGGCGAGAGCGACGCCCTGCGTAAGGCTATGGGTAAGAAAAAGAAAGCCATCGTAGATGCGATGAAACCAAAATTCATCGAGGGCGGCAAGGCCAACGGGCATGATCCGAAGGTGCTTGAGAAGATTTGGGCAGACTGGGAGAAATTCGCTTCCTATGCGTTCAACAAGTCACACGCTACTTGCTATTCTTGGGTGGCTTATCAGACAGGTTACCTCAAAGCCCACTACCCTGCCGAATACATGGCAGCCGTGATGAGCCGAAGTTTGAGCAACATCACCGACATCACCAAACTGATGGACGAGTGCAAGGCGATGGGCATCCAGTGTCTCGGACCTGATGTGAATGAGAGTCGTATCAAGTTCAGTGTCAACTCGCATGGCGCCATCCGCTTCGGTCTTGGTGCGATCAAGGGTATGGGCGACGCTGCCTCACAGAACATCATCGCCGAGCGTGAGAAGAACGGACCTTACAAAGACATCTACGACATGCTGCAACGCGTGGACTTGAAGGCCTGCAACCGCAAAGCATTCGAGTGTTTGGCACTGAGCGGAGGTCTCGACAGTTTCGGCATCTCCCGCGAACAGTATGTCTGCAACACCGGCAACGGTTCGTTCCTCGATACCCTGGTGCGCTATGGACAGCTCTATCAACAGGAACAATACCAAATGAAGACCTCGCTGTTTGGTGGTGAAAACGAAGTGGAGATTGCCCATCCCCAACCTCCAACTGTCGAGCCTTGGGGATTGATCGAGAAGTTAAACCGCGAGCGCGACCTCGTGGGCATCTACCTCTCGGCACACCCTCTTGACGACTACCGCATCGTGCTCGAGAAATTCTGCGACACCACCTGTCCGGAACTCGCAGACAAGAAAGAGCTTCTGCACCGGTCGTATGACGAGAAAGCCATCGAAGAAGATGTCAAAGGCAGCACGGACATCACCGTGGGAGGCATTGTGACCAACGTCAAAGAAGGCTACACCAAGACCAACAAGCCCTATCTCATCGTGACCATCGAGGACTATGAGGGTGCGGGAGAAATAGCCTTGTTTGGCGAGGAAAGCGGAAGATGGCGCGGCATGTTTCCCTTGAGTGCGGCTGTCTACATCAAAGCCACCATCACCCAGAAGTTTAACAAGAGCACATTCCTGGATTTCCACATCAACAGTGTGCAGTATCTGCAGACCATTTTGGAGAACCAAGTCAAGAAACTCACCATCCGAATCAATTCGGACAAAATCAACGACGCGTGGGTGAACGACATTGCCACCTTGATCAACGACCATCCCGGTCGTACGGAGGTGCAATTCCAAATACACGATGTAGTGAGAAACGACAACATCAACCTCTACAGCAAGACCAAGCGCACCTCTGTGCCACGGGATTTGGTGGACTTCCTCGACAATGCTGACGGACTGGCATACGAAATAAATTGATACCTTTTTGGTATAATATTTGCTCGGTACGGAATAAAGAACTATTTTTGCAACAAAATAATCAACAAGAATAAAGAAACAAAACAATGGAAGTAAAGATTACAAACGAGAATTTCGAGACTTATCAGAATGGCGAATTGCCATTGGTAGTAGACTTTTGGGCAACTTGGTGTGGTCCTTGCCGCGCAATTGCTCCATTAGTAAGCGAGCTTGCAGAGCAGTATGACGGCAAAATTGTCGTTGGCAAGTGTGACGTGGAAGAGGCTGACGAGATTGCAGCTCAGTTCGGCATCCGCAACATCCCAACTATTCTCTTCATCAAGGGTGGCAAGGTTGTAGACAAGCTTGTAGGCGGTGTGCCAAAGGCTAAGATTGAAGAGAAATTCCAGGCTCTCCTGTAAACATAAACAATAAGGCTATGAAAAAATTGTTCGTATTGGCAGCTGCCATCATCACGATGGCAAGCTGTGGCAACAAAACGGCACAGAACGAGGGAACCGTAGCCGACTCCAACGAGTATAATCCCGTAGAGCAGAAAGCAGAAATCCCGGCGAAAGCCACCACTTCCGCAGTTGCCGACTCGGTAACGAAAGTGCTCAGCGAACAGCTCAGCAACAAGGATGGCAAACAGGTGAAGGCCACTATCAAATCGGTAATGGCCAAATATCAGGAATTGGTGAAAGCCGGCAAGACTGAGGAGGCTGCTGCCTATGCATCTCAAGTGAAGGCCTTTGTCAACGAGCATGCCGCAGAACTCAAGAAGTTCACATCCGGCAATGCAACTGTAGCAGAGGTAATCAACGGTATCGCCAACCTGCCTACTGACGCCAAGCAAGCTGCCACAGAAGCAGCCAATGCCGTGAATGCAGACGCCAATGCTGCCAACAAAGCAGCCAACGCGACCGCAAACGCAGCTAAGGCTTCTGTCAAAAAGGCAGAAAGCGACGCTAAGAAGGCTGTCTCTGACGCCAAGACTGCAGCAACCAAGAAGGTGAACGACACCAAGAAAGCTGCTGAAGCCGAGGCTAAAGCCAAGGTTGAGAACGCTAAACAGCAGACACGCGATGCAGCCAACAAGGCCGTGAACAACGCTCTCAACAAGGTGCTCGGTCAGTAAATCATCACTACACATATTTTAAATAGCCCATATCCATAGCGCAACATTACTATAGATATGGGCTGTTTCGTTGTCTCCAACTGTTATGAAAACAATCCATATCCTCTTATTGTTGTTACTCCTATCATTGCCTACTCATGCTGTCAATTCTGACTCACTGGCATTGACCAATAAATTGTCGGTAGAAGGCATGCAACTCTACCATAAAGGCAAATACAAAGCAGCGGAAATGAAATTTCGCCAAGCACTTGCCATTGACACTTTGCTTTTTATGGACAACCATCACCAACGCATCATCTACACCGGTATGTGGCTGGGCAACACGCTCTGTAAACTTGGTCGAACAGAGGAGGCACTCGATGGTATATACACTGCACCATATTGCTTTGCCGATCCCGTAGATTTCAGAAAGATGGAAAAGGTGGATTCTTTAGGGACATTGGGAAACAAACTAATGGAGCAACAAAAATGGAAAGAAGCGTATGATGTTTGGAATGAACGCCAACCATTGCTTGATAATTTATTACCCAAAATTCATGTGTGGAATGCCAATAACAAATACCAAATAGCATCCGTCCTTCGCCATCTCAGTTATAATGAGACTCCACAACCAAAAGATTACGTGAATTGTTTAAACGATTATTTTAAGGCCTGGATGAACTATTATGAAGGTAAAGAACAAGATGCCAGATACATATCTTCCTTGCTCGAAGATGTAGCTTCTACTTGCGAATTCCGTTTTCTTTGGGATGGAGTTAATCCAAATGACAATATTTTTATCACAGCCATACACAAGGCCGAAGAATTATTCAAAAAGTTGAACAGTTCGTCAGTGAGAGACGAATTTTATTTTAAAAAGGACTTAAACCAGGCATATTTCAACTATGTCACCAAAGCCTGTACACCCTACAACGCAGAACAGGCAGACAAGGCTTATGACATTTTCACCACTATTATTAATAATTATCAAAGAATGCTTGCCATCAATGACAGTCAGACAAACCATCAAGATTGGAAAACCCAAGCACGCATTCTAGAAAAAATATCTTCCTGTTATGATGAATTTGCCGCATGCAACGTTAGACAACACGACATTTACCACAATTCTAAATCGCTTTACAAATTGTCTGAAGCCCAAACGAGACAAGACTCTACTGCTATGGCACGAATAAACATGCTTGACGCAGTAGAGACCATTGTAAAGATTATGAATAACCAAGATAAAGATTCTGTACAATGGCTTCATGAACGTTTCTGCAGAATCCAGTCTATAAATGCCCTGTCACAGGCCGTAGCCATATACCAGAAAAACAACAATCATGATTATTTTAGGACGAGTTTAACTTTAGCCAATTACTACAATCAAGCAAAAATGCCGGAACAAGCTATCTCTATATTACAAAAGATGCTACCGATCTATGAACATAAGGACATGTTTCGGTATTGCGAGATTCTATATGCTTTAGGCGGAACATATAGAAATGCCAGCCGAGGAACATACAATGCACTTGAACTTGCCCTTAACCTTGCATGGGGCAAGAAGATCAATTACAAGCAAATGGTAACATACTATAATAAATCCATCGACACTTTTGAGCAACTGGCAGGCATCGCAAGAACAGAAAAGAAAGAACAATATAGACTCGCAAATCTTTGTTGCGAAATAGGAGAACTCTATTATGAAAAAGCCATAGGCACCAACGACTCTCTTTTAGCGATCAAAGCCATTCGCAATCTTGAGTATTATTTTGCAAAACGAGACTATAAACATTTTTATGATGACGACGAGAAAAAGAATATGATATTGAAATGTAAGGAACTGATAAAATCGCCCAATATCATGTTGACAATAGACCGTAGGCAACAAGAATTGTTCAAGCAAGACTTACACACCTTCCTTTATGCAACAAAAAAGGAAAAAGCAAGAGTTATAGAAGGGAATTATTGGGACAACATCGTCTATGCACATAATAACTCTGAAATTCCACATGCAGGTAACGTAGCTTATAACAGTTTATTGTTTAACAAAGAAATTCTGCTAAGCAGTGACAAGAACTTACTTTCTACAATAGATAAATCCCCAAACGCTGAAATAAAAAAGCTCTCTCTGCAATTAACAAAAATACGCAAAAGCACTACGGAAGACAACGATAAGACAAGAAGTTTGGAACGACGCATCCTTGAACTTTGCCGACAAGAAAAAGACTTCAACGCAAATTTGTTCATCACTTGGCAAGATGTGAAAAAGGAGCTATCAAACAAAGATCTTGCCATGGAATTCTATAAGACATGGGATGGGGACTATGGTGTCGTTGTCCTCTCCAACAAGGAAGATGAGCCACACTTAGTGAAACTCTTCACCCAAGCTGAACTCGACAAATACAAAGACAACTACTTCACCCCAGAAGCCTCTTCCTTAATTTGGCTGAAACTGCTGCCCTATATGCGAGGAAAGAAAAATATCTATTTCGCTACTGATGGTGAACTGCATAACATTCCTATTGAATATATGCCTGCCACAGATGGGAAAGGCGCACTTTCTGACTCATGGAACTTCTTTAGGCTCTCCTCAACCCGTGAACTGGTGAACCATTCACAGGTAAAGAGTCACAATGCGGTCATCTATGGTGGCCTTAAATATAGTCTCAACACTTCTTCTATGCAGCAGGATGCCCTACGCTACCCCCAAAAGGATAGTACTCGTTCGGTAGACATGGCGACAGGATTCGCCATGGTTGATCGTGCTCACTCCGGCGTGACAGACCTTAAATACGCCAAGATTGAAGCGTCGAAAATCAAAGAGCTGTTTGATTCCAAAAGGATAAACAGCCAAGTGTATTGTGACAGTATGGGTACAGAGACCTCGTTCAAAAACCTGAATGCCGACTCCACCAACATCATACATATTGCCACACATGGTTTTTATCTCACAAAAGAACAATTCAACCGCTTTGCTGCCGCTACCCATTTATCAGAAGAAGTTTCTGACAATGCAGAAGATTTAGCGCTGATCCGGTCAGGACTCTACTTCTCTGGAGTAAACAATGTACTCAGAGGGCGTACAATTCCACAAGGTGTCGATGACGGTATACTTACAGCAAAGGAAATCTCAATGATGAACTTCCGTAATCTTGACCTCGTAGTCTTGTCGGCTTGCCAAACAGCACTCGGTGATATTGGCAGTGATGGTGTATTCGGCTTGCAGCGTGGATTCAAGATGGCTGGAGCACGAACCCTCCTCATGAGCCTTTGGAAAGTTGACGATCGCGCTACACAAATGCTGATGGAACACTTCTATTCGGCCCTACTCTCAGGTAAAAGCAAAACTGTCGCCTTGCAAGAAGCACAAAGAAAAGTCCGCGAATACGAGGTAGTAACAGACGCTGGCAAAATGCATCCCTATCTCAATCCGAAATTTTGGGCTGCATTTATCCTATTGGACGCCATCTGAGCGATTCTCCTTTTAATATAGTCTATCTATAGTCTGTAAACAAGAACTCAATTAAAACAAATCGTATTACAACACAAGAATAACAACTAAAGATGAAAGAATTATTATTGGTGAGCATGGGCAGTTTCTTCGGAGGCGGCATGCGGTTTATGGTGTCCAAGATGGTTCAGACTTGGACATGGGCAACTTTCCCATTCGGGACATTGACAGTGAATGTGCTGGGATGTCTCCTAATCGGTTTTCTCTCCGGACTTTCATGGGGTGGAAACGTCATGTCTCCTTCCATGAAACTGCTGTTGACCACAGGATTCTGCGGAGGTTTCACCACCTTCTCCACATTCATGAATGAAGGATCGTCCTTGATGAAAGACGACCAGTATGTCTATACATTGCTTTATCTCTTCGGAAGTTTGGCCCTCGGCCTGCTCGCCGTGATAGGCGGGCACCAACTTGCCAAAGTGATGGGATAAGAAACAAAAATATTGCTGTCCGCTAAAACTTTTTTTATTCAGGAAAAGTTTTAGCGGCAATTATCATACATACCTACATAAAACGCTAAAAAACCTAGTGTTTATGCGGAGTTTGACTATGTAGGTAGCCCTAAAAATCATACATGAATCATACATAAACCTACATAAAACAGCCATTTTCGCCTATTTCTCCGTGCAAAACAGCGGTTTTTCCAGTCAATTTTCGTGCTTGAAATCGTCTTTTTTCTTCATAAATGCCCTCCTTTTGAGTCACAATATCAGTTTAAAGAAGGTGTCTACTATTATAGTTACATAAAAACTGACAGTGTCTACCTTTTTAGTTTATGAAGTTTAAAAGCGTATAGTCCTATCAGGGAAAGTCACAAACCACTTGTTTAGACATTGCCCAACTGCCTGGGCAATGGATGCCACCGCGGTGGGCAACCGATGCCCAAGCTTCCGGACCATTTTGGGCAAGGTCTTATCATCGTCATTATGGATACATTATGTAGGTAAGTATGATAATAAAACAAAAACTCCCCACACCACTGTTGCATGGTGTGGGGAGTCTATTTTAAATAAACCGTACTATCTATTCAAGTGAGCATTATTTCACTTCAATCTGACGAGCTGCCTTGGCTGCTGCTTTCTCTATCTTAGGCAATTCGATGTTGAGCACACCATCGCTGACGTTGGCTGCAATCTTCTCCTTGTCTACATCGTCAGGCAGCAAGAGAGTCTGCTCAAATTTGCTGTAAGAGAACTCACGGCGCAGATAGTGCTCTTTCTTGTTCTCGTCCTTTGCTTCATTCTTCTTTTCCATCTTGATGACCAAGTTGCCTTCGTCATTAAGGTTGATGTTGAAGTCACCTTTCTTGAGTCCAGGAGCGGCAACCTCTACAGTATAGTCTTTTTCAGTTTCCTTTACGTTGATTGCAGGTGCTGTTGCATTTGCTCTCGGCATAAAGTCTGTATCAAAAAAGTCATTGAATACATCGGGCATCCAAGAATCTCTACGTGCAAGTGTCATAATCAAAACCTCCAATTATATTTTAGTTGTTTTTATGTTTTTAATCTCTGTGAGCCTTGCGGCTTACACTCTCATTATAAACAACTTATGTGCCAACAGCCGATTGCGCGACATTTTGTCAATGGCCGCAGTCAATTCGTCAGCAAAGTTTAAAATATTTAATCATTCAGAGGTTTCTTTCTGCCAATTCTGCCTTAGAATTTCACAAGACGAGAACCATCGGGCTCCTCACTGATATAAACCTTGGTCACATCCTCGGGAAGCAATTCCTCAATGAGTTCAGGCCATTCCAGAAAACACAAACTTCCACCATAGAAATAGTCTTCATAGCCCATGTCATAGACCTCATCGAGTTTCTTGATTCGGTAGAAGTCGAAGTGGAAGATGCTCTCGCCTGTAGTGCTTGAAGTGTATTCATTGACGATAGCAAACGTGGGGGATGTAATCACATCGTCGACCCCCAATTCCTCGCACACAGCCTTGATGAATGTCGTCTTGCCGGCTCCCATTTTTCCATAGAACGCAAAGACCTTACCTGTACCCATGTTTTGGATAAACTCCTTGGCGGCTGCATGAATTTTGTCGAGATTGTCTATTCTGATTTCCATAATATTGTGTGTTTTTGAATTCTATCTTTTTCTTGGCGTGAGTGTCACTATCGGGATAATCATCTCTTCCATGGAGATTCCTCCATGTTGAAAAGTGTCCTTATAGTAGCTCACATAATAATTGTAGTTGTTGGGATATGCGAAGAACGAGTCACCCGTGGCAAAGACATAGCTCGTGCTGAGATTGAGTGTGGGCAGCTGTGCCCGGGCTGGCTCCTTGATGGCGAACACATCTTTGGAGTCGTAGTTGAGGTTCTTGCCCAACTTATAACGCAGATTGGTATTGGTATTCCTGTCGCCAATGATTTTCACTGGCTTGGACGCACGGATACTTCCATGGTCTGTGGTGATGATGATCTTGTAGTCACTGTTGGAAAGAGTCTTGAATAAGTCTGCCATAAAAGAGTGGCGCAACCAACTTTGAGTGATGCTGCGATAAGCACTCTCGTTGCTTGCCAACTCTCTCACCATCTTCGATTCCGTACGGGCATGGGAGAGCATGTCGATGAAATTGATGACCAACACATTGAGATCGTTCTGACGGAGTTGTGACAACTGCTGCATGAACTTCTCCGCTCCATTGGAATCGTTGATCTTGTGATAAGAAAAGGTGTCGTGCCGGCGATACCGCTCTATCTGTGTCTGTATGAGCGGTGCCTCGTTGAGATTCTTTCCTTCCTCCTCGTCCTCATCCACCCAGAGTTCTGGAAACATGGAAGCTATCTGCGTAGGCATGAGTCCACTGAAGATAGCATTGCGGGCATATTGCGTGGCAGTGGGAAGAATGCTCATATACAAGTCTTCCGCGATATCAAACATGTCGCCAATCTCCTGTGCCAACATGCGCCACTGGTCATAGCGGAAATTGTCTATCACAATGAGGAATACCTTTTCATTGGCATCAAGCAAAGGAAAAACTTTGCGTTTGAACACGTCGGGGCTCATCAATGGCTTGTCCGCAGACTGTGCTTCATGTTTGGGAGCCTTGGCCGCCAAACGATGTTGCATCATGGCGCGCATATTGCCTATGGCACCCGACGCTTGAGGGGCAACCCACTCCATATAGTTTTTCTTTATGAACTTGGCAAATCCATTGTCAGCTTCCTCTTTCTGGGTCTTGAGAATCTCGGTCATACTGCTTTCCGTACTGCTAAGTTCTAATTCCCAATGCACGAGTTTGCGATACACCTCCTTCCAATCCTCAAATGTCCTACAGTCTTCTATCTGCAAAGACAATTGTTGGAAATTCTGCTGATAGGATGTCTGTGTCACCTCTGTAACAATCTCCTTGCGATGGATATTCTTTTTGAGAGAAAGCAGAATTTGACTCGGATTGACTGGCTTGATAAGGTAGTCGGCAATTTTGGAACCAATCGCCTGATCCATGATATTCTCCTCCTCACTCTTCGTGACCATGACAACAGGTGTCGAAGGCGAGATGTCCTTAATCTGCTGCAAGGTCTCCAATCCTGTCATGCCGGGCATCATCTCGTCGAGCATAATCAGGTCGAAGGTGTGCTGACGGCACTGGTCGATGGCGTCGGCACCGTTGCTCACGGTTGTCACGTCATAACCTTTCTTTTCCAAGAAGATGATATGGGCTTTGAGAAGTTCTATCTCGTCGTCCACCCAAAGTATATTTCCGTTGTTCATCATTGCTTAAAATCCGTCTAAATCATAATATTCGTCCTCGAGATCCACCTCTTTTTTCTGAGGTTCCTCCTGCTTCTTCACAGGCACCGTTGGTTTCTTTTCTTGCGCAGATCCTTTCTTTTCCGCCACCGCAGATTTTGTCTGCTGCTTGGATTCCGCAGGACGGGCAGCTGGCTTCGGTGAGGTCGTTGAAGCCTTTGGCTTACCCAATACGGACGAAGGCTTGGTATCTTGCTTTGTCTCTTGACGAGCCGTCTGCGACTGCTGCGACTTTTCCTGCGACTGAACTGGCGTTACAGGCTCATCGTCAATAACGATGCCATCATCTTCTGTCTGGGTAGACTGAGAAGTCTTGGATTGTCCGTCTCCATCATCGATAATGATTCCGTCGTCCTCGGCTTGTTTGGGCTGCGGCTTGACTGTAGAATTGTCTTCCAAAATGAATCCGTTGTCCGTTTCATTATTAGGCTCCAATTCCGGTTTATCCGTTTCCTTCGGTTTCATATTGGCGGGAATGCGCACATCTTCTTGCTCCACATTGACCTCTGTCGGCTCGTTGAGCAATTGACTGTTCGCCACTTTGAGGAGAGCAAAATGCGCGGCATAGAACTTGTCGTAATCCGTATAACTATACTGCTGTCCCAAGAGGGCGAGGTTCTCATCACTGATGATATAGGTCTTTGCCTTTCCCATCTGCCGGACAACTGCCTGATTGGCGTGCAGCAGTCTGGCATATTGATAAGCCTCATCATAGTTGCGGAATCCGCTGACACGCATGCGGTGCAAGCCATCCGCATCATCTATCGCAACCTCAAAGTTGCGCACGATGAAATTGGTGAAGTTGTAGCGTGCCATTTCAAAGAGCAATTGATTCTCGTTGAGCGAGTCGGGCACATAGACAAGCATCACATTGAATGGCGTAATGCGTTCGGGCGAAAACTTCCGTGCCGCCACTGAGTCCTTGTCGTTAAGCACCACAGCCCTGCGATTCCACACATCTTCCAAGTCGAAACGTACTCCGTGAAGTTTGCGTCCCTGGTTCACGCCATTGACAATCATGCCCGCCATCTCACTGATGCGACTGTCGGGATATTTCTCCACCACTGTCTTCATGTCTGCCAAGCATCCTTCCGTGTCACCCGAATTGAGTTTGCTCATACCCGAGATGAAAAGGAACTTGTCACGGTTTGCGCCTGTGGGGAAACGGGTATCGCTCACATGCACATTTCCACGTACCTCCTGGAACCGGTCGGCCTTGAAAGCTTCATAAGTAGCCGCATAGAGAGAGTCCTCTATCTGCACGCCCATCGTAGCGTTTTCCTTGAAATAAGGATCGGTGAGAAGTGCTGTCCACTGACTGTTAGGGAATTCCTTTTTCAGACGTTCCACATAACTGTCAGCTGTAGCAAAGTCATTTTTGCGTGAATATAAGAGGAAGAGATGATAGTAGGTCTCATCCATTTGAGGGTAGTCTTGATACTTGTCAGACAACCGACGCAGGTATTTTTCACTCTGTCGCAAGTTGTCAAGTTTATCCTTGAAGATAACTCCTGCATGGAACAAACCATCCTCCAAGGTCTCGTTGCTGGCTTTCATCTGCTCTTCCGTGAAAGGTATCTGGGCGAGATAATACTCTCGCTTATGAGGATCGTTCTGGGCACTGTCCGTCAGATGAGAGATGGAGTCAGCTTTAGCCTCCACAGCTGCGATGGAGTCACGTTGCTCGTCGGTCATTTGCGACAAGTTTTGCAGGCCACCGACCACCGTGCGGTTGGCACGTTGCCAGTTGTCCACATTCTCGCGTTTGCCCCATAAACGTTGGAAAGCCTGCTTTCCTTGACTGACAGCCAATGGATTATAGAAATACCAAGCAGAAGATCTTGAGGTCGGCATCGTGGGAGTGGATGAGGAAAAAGAACTGCTGTGTCCGAACTTCGCACTATTTTCCTTCAATTTCTTGTCTGCCTCTACAGCTTCCTGTGCCCGACGCTCCTCCTTCTCTTTCTTCTTCAAGGCCGTGATGACGCGGTCAATCGCCGCGTTTCGGTCACTCTCAGACATTTTTGCCAATGCTTGCAGCGAATCCTGCAACTGCACGGCATCAGTATAAGGAACTAATTCGTCGAGCACCACCGAGCGCTCTGACAGTGCCTCATAATCCTTACGGTCCTTATCAAGCAATCCGATAGCCTCGCCATAGCAGCGGCGGGCATCACCGAATTTTTCCTTTGCCCAATAGAGATCGCCAAGGTGGAGCAACAGCACTCCTTTCTCTATGCCTGCCCGAGTGGCCTTCTGGTTACCCTGTTCGTAGGCTCCAATTGCCTTGAGTGTATCCTTGTCTGTCAAGTAGATATTGCCGATGGCATAGTACACCTGGTCAAGATAGTCCTTGTTCTTGTCGCTTGCCGCCATGCGTCGCAACTTGCTCACCATCTGTTTTGAGCGTCCCTTTGCCATCACCTCCGAGAGAGAGATGCGGGCATTGAACTCCAATTCATAGGGTGGATTCTGTTTGATGACATGACGGAAAGCCTTATAGGCATCCTGCTTGCGGTCCAACGCTGCATAGAGTTGGCCAAGCAGATACCATTCACGAGCCTTTTGCTTACGGCGCATCTCATGACGGATGACCTTGCGCAAATAGGGTATTGCTTTTTCGAAGTCACCCGTATGAATGTAATAATCCGCATAAGTATAGTCCCATTCCTTGACTGCACGCCAATCGAGACTGTCTCGTTGCATGTTTCTGATTACATCTTCCGCATCATATATCCAACCATTCTCCACGTAGGTTTTCGCCAACCAAGCACGTGCCTTGCCATAGATGGCAGGTTGGGTCTCGTAGAGTCTACTCATATAGGCGAAAGTCGAAGCGGCTTCGTCAAAGTTGCCCTCATGAAACTGCGAACGTCCCATCAGCATCCAAGCTTTCCAGATAAATGGGTTATACTCCTTGCGTCCCAACCACTCCAAGTCCTTGGCTGTCTTCTTGCGGTTCTTGGTCCATTCGGGACGGCGCTTGATGCTGTGTCGCTGTATGGCCTTCTTGCTTTTCTCAATGGCCCGGTCAAAGTTACCCTTGCCTATTTCCCGACTATTCTTGTTGCCCACATAGTAAAGGGGCAGCAATTCTGTATAGTTGTCCTTGTTACCATTCTCCTTTTCAAGCGAACCGTCGATATAGGCCTGCGCTCCATTATAATAGATATTGTATTTTGCATTGAAAGCATGCAGGAATCTCGACCTTGCCGTATTCTTCTGCGACATACAGCCAGTGAGCAGAGGCAAGCACAGCAAGGTCATGACAAACGATGGATGTCGCTTGACTATCTTGCACAAGGTGTAGACGATAATGGAAAAGAATATGATGGATGCGCCCGACGGGACATTCAACCAATAGGCGAATGCCAGTCCCAACAGACAGTCTACCCATCCGATAACAATGCTCAGGCCTATAATCTTCTTAAAACTGAAAGTGAAGATATTGGCGGTCATCTGCGGGATGGTGAGCAGACTGATGGCGAGTACGATGCCCACCATGCGCAAGGTGGAAACGATGGAAACAGCGATAAGCCCCATCATGAGATATTCAATGAAGTTGACCGGCAGATGTTGCGACCGGGCAAAGGTGGCATCAAACGCCACACTGAGGATGGCACGATAGAGCAAGGCGAAGGTGGCGATGACCACAACCGCCAATCCGGCAAGGAGCCACAAGTCGGCGGGTTCTATGGCCAAGATGCTGCCAAAGAGAAAAGACGGCAAATCGGGCATGAATCCCGGAGTAAGGAAACAACAGATAATGCCGACACTCATACCAAAGGTCCAGAACACAGCGATGGCGGAGTCCTCCCGTATACTACTTTTGTGCGACAGCCACTGCACGCCAAAAGCGCTCGCCACGGCAAACACCATGGCAGCCAAGACAGGATTGACACCCAACAAGACACCCAAGCCGATGCCTCCAAACGAAGCGTGCGTGATGCCCCCACTGATGAACACCAGTCGGCGAGCCACGATATAGGAGCCAATAAAGCCACAAACAATGCTTGCCAACAGAGAGCCCAACAGGGCGTTTTGGAAAAAGGTATATTCAAATATCGACATTTATGTAGCGGATTAGGATGAGCGGACAGAATGGTCAGTCGTGCTGTTCTATCTCGAAACCGGCTTTGCACAGGTCTCTCCAAAAATGAGGATAAGACTTGCTCACCACCTCAGGGTGATTGATGCGCAAGTTGGGGAACTTGAATGCCGCAGGAGCAAAGGCCATAGCCATGCGATGGTCTTCATAGGTATCGATGACGGGAGTATCCTCTGCGTCACAGCGCTCGCCATCCCAGAAGATTTCATTGTCGTTGCGGTCATGCACCACATAGCCCAATTTGCGCAATTCCACCTTGAGTGCTTCAATGCGGTCGGTTTCCTTGATTTTCAAGCTACCCAAACCTGTAAAGCGGAAAGGAATGCCAAGCAGGACACAAGTTACGACCATCGTCTGCGCCAAGTCGGGTTGGTTGACAAAGTCATAGTCGAGACGAGGCAAGCGACTGCGGTGATAGTAAAGGGAAACCTCGGTGGGTTCTCCTTGTCGAGTGGTGGCAAACTCGGTCTTCACGCCCAGCAAACTGAACATATATTTGATGGCGGAGTCGCCTTGATGGGATCCGTCCATCAAGTTGGTGAGCTTGATAGCCGACTCCGGGTCATTGAGCAATGCCACAATCTCATACCAATAAGACGAAGCGCTCCAATCATTCTCTATGAAAAATGCCTGATCGTGATATGGCTGTGGTTCCACTTTGATCATGTCTATATCAGCCCAATCCACCTGTGCTCCGAAATCGCGCATGGTGCAGAGAGTAAGATCTATATAGGGTCTCGACACAATGTTGCCTGTCAACTTGAGTTCAAGCCCACGTTTCAGCATAGGACCAATCATCAGCAATGCCGAGATGTATTGGGAACTGACACTTCCTTCTATCTCCAAATGTCCGCCTTCAAGTTGGCGTCCCTTTATGCGCAATGGTGGAAATCCATCATTCTCCTCATAGCTGATGTCCGCTCCAAGTTGGCGCAAGGCATCAACAAGCACTTTGATGGGGCGATGTTTCATCCGGTCTGTACCCGTAAGCACATGCTCACCCTCCGTGACCGCCAAATAGGCAGTCATGAAGCGCATGGCTGTTCCGGCAGCCTTGATATCAATAACATCAGGCATATCGCGCAGCGCACGGACAATCACTTCCGTGTCATCGCAGTCAGAAAGGTTCTCAGGAAGGGTCTGTCCATGTGACAGAGCGTAGATGACCAATGCCCGGTTGCTGATGCTTTTGGAAGCAGGCAGGTCTATCGTGGTATCAATATGCTGTGGAACTTTAAAAGAATACTGCATAGTCTTGTTGTTTCGTTATGATGATTAGCTTACAAAATTACGCATTAATATCGTGACAGCCAATTTTAAAGATAAAATAAAACTGAAAAGAACAAAAAGAAAATTGCTCTGCTGAGTCGGCTCATGCCGCTTTTCAGCAAAGCAATTCATTGATATTGCATTATGAAGTTTTCTTTTTAGCTGTATCTGAGAATTTGTCCCGGACGCAAGCGCATGCTCTTGCCGATGTGGTTGAGGCGGCAGATATCGTTGACAGAAACGCCACGCTTGCGGGCAATTGTCTCGACAGTCTCGCCTTTGACCACCTTGTGATAGCGTGGATCGGCGTTCTCGCCAGCCTGGCGGTCTGGAGCCGTCTCACCGATTACGTCACTACGGTTATAGCCACCATTGCCCACTTTTCCGCGAAGGCGTGTTGCCAATTCAGACTCCTCGGCATAAGTGTCTTTCTTATAAGTGAAATAGTCACCCGTCACATCCTGGTTTCGGAAGTCGAAGAGCAGTGCCGGATTGAGTGCCACACCGCAAAGACGGGTTTCAAAGTGCAAGTGAGAACCGGTGCTTCGTCCGGTATTGCCACCAAGACCAATAGGATCACCGGCTTTAACTGTTTGGTTTTCGTCGACCAACCATTTGGACATATGTCCATAAATGGTCTCCAAGCCATTGTAATGGCGGATGACAACATAGTTGCCATAGCCTCCTGCCTCATAGCGCACCACTCTCACCTTGCCGGAGAAGGCTGCGCGGATGGTGTCGCCGATATAGACCTTGATGTCAAGGCCCTTGTGCTGACGGCCCCAACGGCTACCGAAGTTGCTTGTCACCACACGGCTGGGGGTCGGCATACAGAAGTTGCGGAGACTAATACGGATAGAGTCAGGCAGCGGAGATGCCTTGTGAGCGTATTTGTTATTCCAATCATCATACAATTCAGAAGCAGGCGATTGGATGTTTTCTCTCTCGATGATGCTTTGCAGGGCAAGTGTATCCACTGCTTTCATCTTTCTGTCCACTGGTGCTTGTCTAGCGAGGAGATCCTGTCCGGCCATAGGCAAGGCTGCCAATGCCAGCATGGATGTTATTGCGAATTTCTTTATTATCTTCTTAAAGTACATATTCATTTTAGGTTTATCCACCGAACAAGGCGGACATGATTAGTTTGTCAAAAAGGAATTGTTGAACGCTACAAATGTTCAACAATTTGTAAACGACTTTGCAAATATAGCAAAAATATTGCAGAAATGTTTCACGCTTAACAGTTTTTCGTCCAACTTTAACGCTTTCAGGAACATATCCGCAATATATTTAACGTTTGATAAGATTATGTGTTCACACTTTTTAGGATATAGCAGCCCAATTAATATTGGTCTTGCGAAGGGCTGCAAGATGATTCCAAAGCATCTGATAGGCAGGATTTTCGCATTTCGGGTCGGCATCAATAATCTTCTGCGCCTCGTCACGAGCGAGCTGCACGAGTTGTCCATCACGGGCGATGTCGGCAATCTTCAGGTCAAATGCCACACCACTCTGTTGGGTCCCTTCCAAGTCGCCTGGTCCCCTCAGTTTCAAGTCGGCCTCGGCAATGCGGAATCCGTCGTTGGTCTCGGTCATGATATCTATGCGCTTGCGGGTCTCCTCACTCAATTTATAACCCGTCACCAGGATGCAATAGCTCTGGTCGGCACCTCTTCCGACACGTCCACGAAGCTGGTGCAACTGCGACAATCCGAATCTTTGGGCATCAAGAATGACCATGACGGAGGCATTGGGCACGTTCACCCCCACCTCGATAACCGTCGTGGCGACAAGGATTTGTGTCTCGCCCTTGACAAACTTCTGCATCTCTTCCTCCTTCTCTTTCGCCTTCATCCTGCCATGCACCTTACTGAGTTTGAATTCCGGGAATGCTTCCTTGAGGGTTTCAAACCCTGTCTCCAGATTTTTCAAGTCGCTCTTCTCGCTTTCCTCAATGAGTGGGAAGACAATATACACCTGGCGTCCCTCGTTGATTTGCTGGCGGATGCCACGATAAAGACTCGTCATCTGATTGTCATATTTATGGATGGTTTGGATGGGCTTGCGGCCCGGTGGCAACTGGTCAATGACACTCACATCGAGGTCGCCATAGATGGTCATGGCCAGTGTGCGGGGAATTGGCGTGGCGGTCATCACAAGAATGTGGGGAGGATTCGCACTTTTGCGCCACAGTTTGGAGCGTTGCTCCACTCCAAAGCGGTGCTGTTCGTCGACCACGGCAAGCCCCAATCGATGGAATTTCACCGTGTCTTCTATCAAGGCATGAGTGCCCACAAGAATATGGATGGAACCGTCAAGGAGCCGGTCAAGCACTTCCTGACGTTTCTTTCCCTTGACAATGCCCGTAAGCAACTCCACATTCACGTCCATTCCTTTGAGGAATTCACGGATGGTGGCGAGATGTTGCTCGGCAAGAATTTCGGTAGGCGCCATGATACAAGCCTGGTAGCCGTTGTCAAGTGCAATGAGCATAGACATCAGCGCGACGAGTGTCTTGCCTGAGCCGACGTCGCCTTGGAGCAGACGGTTCATCTGACCGCCCGACCCCATATCAGCCCTTATCTCCCGCATCACACGCTTCTGGGCATCGGTGAGAGGGAAAGGCAGATGGTCACGATAGAAAGTATTGAAGATGTCGCCGACATGGGCAAACACGTTGCCACGGTATTTGCGACGATGGTCACTGGCATAGCGCAGGATGTTGAGCTGCACGTAGAACAGTTCTTCAAACTTCAATCGTTGGCGTGCCTTCTGCATGTCAAGGGGAGTCTTCGGGTAGTGCACATTGCGCATGGCTGTGTCGTAGGACACCAAGTGAAGCGGTCCGGTGATGAAAGGGGGCAGGGTTTCAGCAAGAGGAGTGGTGAGCCGGGCAAGCAGAGCCTTGGTGGTTTTCTCTACCACACGTGAGGAGATGTTGGCTTTCTTCATCCGCTCGGTGGTCATATAATAAGGTTGCATGCCCATTTGCGACAGTTGCAGTTCGCTTGCCAAGTCTATGTCTGGATGGGCGAACTGGTATCTGCCACCATAGACGGTGGGGCGGCCGAAGACAATGTATTCAGTATGCAACTTATAGGTCTTGTAGACATATTGAGCGCGATTGAACCACACGATGTCGCAGACACCTGTTCCATCGGAGAAATGGGCGACCACCCGCTTGCGCCGTGCCCCCATCTCAAACTCCTCAAAACTGAGAATCTGTCCCTTCACCTGCACAAACGGCATATCGGCAGACAATTCCCGTATGGCATAGATGCGACTTCTGTCCACATATTTATATGGATAGTATTCGAGCAGGTCACGGAAAGTGTGGACATTCAATTCTTTATTGAATATCTCCTTCCGATGCGGTCCCACTCCAGGGGCATACATCACGTCTTGTTCCAGGATGTCTATCACGTCTTGTCCTTCTTATGTTTTATTCTTTGTCCACCAAAGCCTTGGCTATGACCAGGTCAAAGGGGGTTGTTATCTTGATGTTCTCACGGTTACCCTCCACGGTCGACACGGTTTGTCCAATACTTTCCACCACAGAAGCGTCATCGGTGAAATGATCGTTGTAGGGCTGCCGATAGGCACGCTTGAGCAACTGGATGTCAAAGGTCTGCGGGGTCTGCACCAACCGGTAGTCGCTGCGCAACACATTTTCGCCACCTTCCTTACCGCCCATATAGCGCAGTGTCTCGACGACGGGCGTGACAGGGATAACCGCCTTGCGCTCCCGAGCCTCATCAAAGCAGCGGCCAATCACCTCGATGGAGGGGAATGGGCGCACACCATCATGTACGCCGACCACCCCCTGCGCATCATCGGGCACAAGTGCCAAACCGTTTTTCACTGAGTGGAAACGGGTTTCTCCCCCATCCGTGAGCTGATAGTCTTCATGGAAGTTATAGGTTTGGCAAAGTTCCGTCCAATAGTCATGCTGTGCCTTGGGCAGCACAAGAATGATATGGAGGTCGGGACTATAAGCCCGGAAGCGCCGGATAGTGCGCATCAGAATGGGGAGTCCGCCCACAGGAAGAAACTGTTTCGGTATGTCTCCTCCCATGCGCAGTCCCTTTCCACCCGCCACGATGATGATATAGTCCGCCATCCGTCAGCGAGCCATCAAATGGTTGTACATCATGCCTTCCTTGATTTCCTCCGTCTTCTCCTTGCCCACAAACATGGAAAGGATTTCGTAGGCATATGGGAAAGTGGCAGCGGGACCCTCGCCGGTGATGATGTTCCCATCCACCGTGAAGAGTTCATGGGTGTATTCAGCCCCTGTCATGTACTTTTCAAAACCGGGATAACAAGTGGCACGCTTGCCCTTGAGCAGTCCGAGTGAACCGAGCACGAGCGGAGCGGCACAGATGGCACCGATTTTCTTGCCGGCCTCAGCCTGTGCAAGAAGAGCCTTTCTCACGCCTTCATGGTCGCGCAAGTTAGTAGCACCTGGCAGACCTCCAGGCAGGAGCATCATATCCACATTGCTCAAGTCTGCGTCTTCTATCTTCAAATCGGTTTTGATCGTCACGCCGTGTGAGGTCTCCACGAAATTGTCACCAGTCACACTGACCGTTTTAATCTCCACACCACCTCTTCTGAGGATGTCTACCACAGCCAACGCTTCCACTTCCTCGAAGCCATTGGCAAGAAATTCATATACCTTAGCCATAGTTGTTTGTTTTTGATATCGATTTTCTTATCTTTATGCAAAGATAGTGCAAACGAGTGCAAAGAAAACTTATTTTCAATTTGCCGAGTGCAGCCTATCTTCTGCAAAGATACATAATTTTATGATGACTCGTGACAAAAACTGCCGTGTTTTATGGTTTTAATTTTGTGAGAATCTCGCTTTATTCCTATCTTTGCAACAGATAGGCAGTAGCCAACAAGCGAATAATCCTATCGACAAAGCGAAACAATAACAGAAAAGAAAATGACAACAGAAGAACAACAGAAAGCTGATGAGCAGTTCATGCGCAAGGCCTTGGCTGAAGCCCAAGCGGCTTTCGACGAAGGAGAAATTCCCGTAGGCGCTGTGGTGGTGTGCCAAGGCAGAGTCATCTCTCGTGCCCACAACCTGACAGAGACGCTGCGCGATGTGACCGCCCATGCGGAAATGCAAGCCATCACCGCAGCAGCCGACACGCTTGGTGGCAAATACCTGACCGACAGCACCCTTTATGTCACCGTAGAGCCTTGCGTGATGTGTGCCGGAGCCATCGGATGGGCACAAATCAAGCGCATTGTCTATGGTGCTGCAGACGAGAAACGAGGCTACGCTCTCTACGCCCCTCGCGCCCTTCACCCCAAAGCCACAGTCACCGGCGGTGTGCTCGAGGAGGAATGCCGCACACTGATGCAGGATTTTTTCAAGCAACGGAGATAAGGCAGCGAAAGAATTGCAAGGGCATGACTACTTGGTTGCGACAGCTTTGTGGTGGTCGATGAAATTCAGTACGGTGCGGTTGAAGAGTTTGGGCTGCTCCATATTCATCATGTGACCGCAATCGGGCAGGGTTTGCTGAGTGCCGTTGGTCAGATAGTCGAGCATCCATGAGCGGCGAGGAGTTTTGCCTCCGTCAGTGCCTCCATTGAGAATAAGGGTGGGGACTAAGGTCTTATGGCTGCGAAATACCCGTTCGGCGTCACGAGCCTCTATCACTCTCACCTCCTTGTGCAAGGGTTGCCAGGCTGTCCAAGTGTCTATCATCGCCTTGAGCGGACGGCGCATGGTCTCGCGGCGAGAACCGCCGGAGGCAATAAGTTGCTCCAGCCATTCGCTCTTCATCCGCTCCACGCCCTTGGCTTTGAGGGCGGCTATCTCACGGTCGCGCTTGGCGCTCTCCGCACTGTCCATGGGTTCGCTCGGTCCCTTGTAGGTTTTCAGTCCACCACTCGCCATCGTACAAGTGAGGATGCGTTCGGGATGCAAGGCCAACAAATCGGCCGCCACGAAGGCACCCATAGACAGGCCGACGATGTGGGCACGGTCGATATGGAGGGAATCCATCACGGTGAGCAGGTCCTGCATGTGGGTGAACTGGAAGGTTTCGGTCTGGGGCGATGACTTGCCATAGCCGCGGAAGTCAAAGCGCACCACGCGGTGATGGCGAGCAAAAGCCTTGAACTGGTTGTCCCACATGCGGGTGTCGAGAGAATGACCGTGCAAGAGGATGATGGGGTCGCCCTTGCCCGCCATTTCATAGTAAAGTCGGGCGCCACCGGAAGTGGGAATATAGCCGATGATGCTTTTGCCTAACGCTGTCAACGGGAAGAGCATCAGAAAAGACAAGAATAGTAGGTGTTTGAATGGTTTCATGATTTCTTTTTGTTATGGGTTTCGACTTGCAAACTTACAAAATTTTCTTCAAACAATCGTTATCCACCAAATAGAAATTCTCAAGTCGGCCGAATTCTGAACTTTTCACCGCGGTGAAAAATAAATTAGTGTGCCATTAACGACCCGTTAGTGTGCCATTAACGATGCTTTAGTGTGCCATTAAGCAATCGTCAGTCGCGCACGGAAGAGGAGCGAAAGAATGGGAAGGGCTTTTTGAGAGGTTTTGTATGGCGGTTACAACTATTTTTCGTAACTTTGAAGACAAAATCAAAGTCAACCTTAAACATCGAGAACATGAATATAAACTTCAATGTTGAATATAGAACTTCGTTCGGCGAGATGCTTGTGGTCAACGTGGAACACAAGGCTAACGAATTTTCCGCCCATCCGATGACGACGGACGATGGGAACACGTGGCATGTGTCGCTTGACCTTGACACCGCCGGCAAGCCGTTTATCAACTATTTCTACAGTGTGACGAAAGAAGGCTCCACGCTCCGGACGGAATGGAGAACGGAAGCCCACAGGCTGGAGTTGTCCGCAAGAAAAGCGACTGGCTACCAACTGCTCGACCACTGGATAGACCGTCCGGAAAATGCCTATCTTTACAGTTCCGCCATCACCGACTGCACCAACCGGCACGATTCGCGCAAATTGGTGGAGCACGACTTTGCCGCCACCCTCCGTCTGAAAGTGCGCGCCCCCCAACTGCGCAAAGGTGAACGGTTGGTGTTGGCAGGCAATCTAAAGGCTTTGGGTGAATGGAGAATTGAGCAGGCAGTGGAGATGAACGAGCACAACTATAACGAATGGATAACCGACATCGACGCCACATGCCTTGACAGTTCCTCGATGGAATTCAAGTTCGTCATCCTCAACCGGTGCGACGAAATCTCAGCCCTTTGGGAACGGGGATTCAACCGCACCCTTTCCGTGCCGAGAATCGAAGGAGGAAGGGTGACCGTCGTGGAACTTCCCGACGTGCAGTTCGACATCTACCCCATCCGACTGGCAGGCACCCTTGTGCCCGTGTTCTCACTCCGCTCCCGGCAAAGCTATGGTGTGGGCGATTTCGGCGACTTAAAAAAGATGATTGCCTGGGCTGCCCAGACCCGGCAAAAGATATTGCAACTACTGCCCATCAACGACACCACGCT
>JBNMIE010000006.1:0-54659 GCA_050873125.1 Prevotella sp. | reverse complement strand
TGCCTATACAGCCCGCTTGGACTGGACAGGCGTTCCCGGATTGCGTGTCGGAGCCTCCATGCTCTACAACCCCAACGCCGGCAAGAACGCCGACAAGCTGGTGACCTACAAGAACCTGAAAGACATCAATGTGCTGATCTATTCCTTCGACGCACAGTATATCAACAAATATGTGACCGCCCGCGCCAACTTCCTCACCGGCAACATCACCGAGACGGTGGGCATTACGGCAGCCAACAAGAACTATTCCAACAAGTCTCCCTACAGCCGCATGGGACCTGTCGGCAAGCGCGCCCTGGATTGGAGCGTTGAGTTGGGCGTGAACTTGAAGTCCATTTTCTCCGGTGTCGAGAAGTTCCCCGTCATCTATCCCTTCGCCCACTACAACTACTACAACCCTCAGGAGAAATGCGAGAAGGGACTTGTGGCAGACAAGCGCAACCAGGTGAGCCTTTGGAGCTTTGGCGCCAACTGGCGTCCGCTGCCCAACCTGGTGGTCAAGGCCGACTACACCACCCGTCAGATTGGCACCCACAAGATGTTCGGCAAAGGCGACATGAACAGCGAGAACGAGTTCCGCCTCGGCGTGGCATATATGCTCTGGTTCGCCAAGAAGTAAGGAAAAGGTAATTAATTTAAATAATCAAAAACACAAAATTCAATGAAAAAGTTTTTCAAGCACGCAATGCTGTTTGCCGCAGCTTGCACACTCTCTGCAAGCATGGTGTCTTGTAGCGATGACAATAACGGAAACAAGGACGACGACAGCTACGCAGCCAACCTTGACTACGGCACTGACAATGCCGAGCAGTGGGCCAACTATATGACCACCGTGTCTGGCTTGCTCAAGACCGACGCGCAGACCCTCTATGATGAGTGGAACAACCGCTACGCTGCTCTTTTCAAGACTCACAACTCCAATGAATATCCTTCAGCCATCAGTTGTGTGGAGCAGATTCTCGACGGTTGCATCGACATCTCCAACGAGGTGGGCGACTCCAAGATTGGCGACCCATACCACAAATATGTAGGAGGCAACACCACAGAGGCCCTCTATGCTGTGGAGTCATGGTACAGCTGGCACTCTCGTCAGGACTACCGCAACAACATCTATTCCATCCGCAACGCCTATTATGGCACCATCGACGGAACCATCAGCGACAAGTCTCTCTCTGCTGCCCTCAAGGCAAAGAATCCGGAAATGGACGCACAGGCAAAGACTTTGATTGAAGCTGCCGCCAACGCCATTATGGCCATTCCTGAGCCTTTCCGCAACAACATCAACACCAGCGAGACAGTCGCTGCCATGAACGCTTGCGCAAGCCTGCACGATTTCATCGCACAGACCTTGAAGCCATATTTCCAGAACAACATCAACGATGCTGAGACTTTGGACCCAATCATCAACCAGTATGTTGACGTTGTGATCATGCCTACCTATAAGGACTTGGTCAAGAAGAACGCTGCGCTCGACACAGCCGTTCGCGCTTTCAAGGCCAATCCTACACAGTCCAATATGGACGCTTGCGCTAACGCATGGCTTGAAGCCCGTATTCCTTGGGAAACCAGTGAGGCCTTCCTCTTCGGTCCTGTAGAGGAGCAGAACCTCGACCCCAACATGGACAGCTGGCCTCTCGACCAGAAGCAGATTGTGGAAATTCTGAAGTCTCAAGATTTCACCAACCTGAACTGGCACGAGGGTGAGAGCGACGACAAGATTGAGTCTGCTCAGTCTCTGCGTGGCTACCACACTTTGGAATACTTGATTTTCAAGGACGGAAAAGCCCGTACCGTGAAATAATCACACAGACAATCAACAAAACTCAACACACACAAAGCGGAGATGGGACTCGGTTCCCGTCTTCGCTATTGCGCTGAAAGGCAAACTATAGAAAACAAAAACAATATGAACAAATTCCTGCATTATCCATTGCTGCTCGCTGCGTTGGTCGCTTTCGGCTCTTGTTCCGACGACGACCAGCTCGACGTGACGGACATAGACGTGCCCGATGGTTATGCGTTGTCTGCAGGTACTTCCACGGGATTCTACAACTCGTCGGTCGCCTACGACCAGGACGCCAGTTGGGTGACGGGAGCCTACAATGCCCGCTTCAATTCCGGAGACAAACTCTATGACAACGTGAAATCCGCCAATTCCAACGGACACGGGGGCGGTCTTGGCCCTGTCTACGCCGGCTATTCCTGTGGCAGTTGCCACCGCAACGCCGGCCGCACCGAGCCTACCTATTGGACGAATTTCAAAAGCAAGGGCAGCGACAACAAAGGAGAGGTGGACGGCTCCGGCCCTTATGGCTTCACCTCTTCACTTATCTATATCACCCGCAAGAACGGTACCTTCTTTCCCGACTATGGCCGCGTGATCCACGACCAGTCCATCTACGGTGTGAAACCCGAGGGAAAGTTGAAAGTGAGAATCGACTCCATGGAATACCATTTCCCCGATGGAGAGAAATACACCCTTTGCTTGCCGAAGTTTACCATCACCGAATGGTATGCTGAGGAAATCAAGCCCGAAGACCTGTTCTGCACCGTGCGCATTCCGCTTCGCCATGTGGGCATGGGACAGATGATGGCCATCGATCGCCACGAGATTGAGGAACTGGCCAAGAAGAGCAACTATCCCGAATGGGGCATCAGCGGCCGCTGCAACTATGTGACGGAAAAAGGCGTGCGCCAGATCGGACTCTCCGGCAACAAGGCGCAGCATGCCGACCTGACTGTCGAGCTCGGCTTCTCCAGCGACATGGGCTTGACCAACAGCCGTTATCCGGAGGAAATCTGCGAGGGACAGACACAGATGAAGGAAGGTTCGATGATGGGCCTTTCCTATGAGCAGCTCGACTGCACCACGGAGCAGATGGAAGACGTGGACCTCTACATGCAGTGTCTCTCCGTTCCTGCCCGCCGCAATGTCAACGACCCCGACGTGATTGCGGGCGAGAAACTCTTCTACCAGTGCGGTTGCCATCTCTGCCATGTGACCACCCTTCACACCCAGAAGCGTGGCTCCACCTTGCTCGCCGGCACCACCTTGCCCTGGCTGGGCGGACAGACCATCCATCCATATTCCGACTTCCTGCTCCACGATATGGGCTCGGAAATCATGGGCGTGGGCCTCAACGACAACTTCGTCAGCGGCTTGGCTCGCGGAAACGAATGGCGCACCACACCCCTTTGGGGCATCGGTCTGCAGAAGAAGGTGAACGGACATACCTACTTCCTCCACGACGGACGCGCCCGCAACTTTGTCGAGGCCATCATGTGGCACGGCGGCGAGGGCGAGGCCTCCAAAAACAAATTCAAGAATTTACCCAAAAAGCAGCGTGACCAACTCGTGAAGTTCCTGTGGTCGCTCTAACCATCATTAACAACAAGAACAATGAAATATAACAGAATATTCGCCATCACGATGGCATCCTTGCTTTCAACAGCAGTTTTCGCAGAGCCGGAAACAAACGAAGTGAAGACTCCAGAGCCCGACAACGCCCCTGTGGCAAAACTTGACATGGAGAACGGTGTGCTGCCGATTGCCGACGACCGCGGCTTCACCCTCCAGTCGAAAGGCGGCAACTTCGTGTTCAAACCCTATCTCTACATCCAGAGCACACTCAATCTGAGATACTACGACGACGAGGGTCTTGACAAGGCCTACAACCAGGACAACATCGCCAATTCCGGCTTCGCCATCCCTTATGCCATCATCGGCTTCACGGGCAAGGCTTTCGGAAAAATCGACTACAACGTGAGCATCAATGCCGCAGCCTCTGGCGGCAACCTGCTGCAGCAGGCTTGGATTGACTACGCCGTGAGTCCAGCCTTGCGCTTCCGTGCGGGTAAGTTCAAGACTCCTTACACCCATGCCTATCTGACCACGCTGGGCGAGACCCTCTTCCCCCAAGTGCCCACATCGTTGACCGCCACTAGCATCATGCCTTACTCGCTCAATGCGGTGACTCCGACCATCGGCACAGGCTTCGATCTGGGCTTTGAGGTGCACGGTATCATCAAGAACAAGTTCGGCTACGAGGTGGGACTGTTCAACGGCACCGGCGCTTCGGTCAACACCGCCACCAAGGGCTTCAGCGACGACAACCACTTCCCCTCACTGCTCTATGCTGGCCGCTTGACCTATATGCCCAACGGCCCGATGCCGATGACCCAGGGAAATGCCAAGATGCTCAACCTTGACAAGATGCTCATCGGCGTGAGCGCCAACTACAACAACGAGGCTGAGAGCGAGAGCACCAACGATTTCCGTGCCGGACTCGAGTTCGCGTGGTTGAAGAACAGATGGTATTTCGCTGCCGAGGGCTACTACATGCACGTGGGCTTCACCAAGCGCGAGAAGATCAGCGAGAGCTATAACTATTGGGGCGCCTATGCCCAGGCTGGCTATTTCGTGGCTCCGCAGTGGCAGGTAGGTCTCCGCTACGACTTCATGGACCGTAACGGCACGGCCAAGGACGGATTCCTGAACATGCCGGCAGCCGTGGTCAACTACTTCGTGCCGAAGACCAACATCAAGTTGTCCGCCATGTATCAGTATATCGGCCGCACAGGTCACGACACCCAGTTGGACCGTGACCTCGACGACCTCGGCATCTCCACCCACACCGCGTGCGTGATGATGCAGTTCGCATTCTAATCATAGGTATATCAGAAAAAGTCAATGAAACATTCTATTTTCATTTCTCTATTGATGGCATTGACGAGCTTGACTGCTTGTGACGACGGCCGCATCTATACGGATGTGGACGTCGACACGGCAGGACGCTCAGTCAAGTTGAATGCCAATATCACGGGACTCAACGACTGGCCCGACGATTACTTCGTCGCCATAGCCGGTTTTGAGGAAGGCTCGGACTATGCCGCCATCACCAAGCAGGTGAAGGCAGACGCCGACGGCCATGTGACGATGGTGATGAACAACATTCCCGACAAGGTGAACAGTGTGCAGCTCTGTGTGCTCGACCGCCTGCGCCGCCACGTGGTGACGCTCACCGAGGCTGACATCGAGGGCATCCGCGACACCATCCGCATGGATCTTGGCACGGTGGACGCCAGCATGTTCGGCGCCATCCAGCAGGGCTTCCTCAACACCACCTGCGTCAACTGCCACGGCGCGAGCAACCATTCCGCTGCCGGGCTCAACCTGACCGAGGGCAAGGCTTTTGCCGACCTGGTGGGTGTGGACTCGAAGAAGGTGGCTGGCCACAAGATTGTCAATCCGGGCGACGCCAAGAGCAGTGTGCTCCACATGGTGCTCAACCAGGAGCGCGTCGACGGTGTCAGCATGAACCACTTCGACCTCGTGTCGGAAACACAGTCCAAGTACATCCTTCCGCTGATAGACAGTTGGATTAACCATGGCGCCAAATAGCGCCGAACCCATATTATATATTATGAACACTTTGAATACGATACAATTAAAGAAGGCACACGCCGATATATTTAAGTTCGACAACGACACAGAGGTGGCTGAATACCACGTGATGCTCCATGTGGACGACCCCTGTCTGTCTTTCCCCGAGCAGTTGGAAACCATCCTCAACGCCTACGATGCCCTGCTGGAAGGCGAGCTGAAAGACGTGAGATGCGTCTTCAAGCGCTATTTCCTCAGCGACTCCGCCAACCAGGAAGACGACGTGGTGGCTGCCGACATGACCGACTGCGCCAAGAGCGTGGTGCAGCAGGCACCGCTCGACGGCACCAAGATAGCCCTTTGGGCCTACCTGATGACCAACGTGCAGACGGGGGTGGGCAAGAGCGGTCTTTACGAGGTGAAGCACGGAGGCTACCGCCATTTGTGGAATGGCGGCGCCCACAACCTTGCCGCCAACTCCGAGTACCAGACCCGGTTGCTCTTCAACGAGTACAACATGCAGCTGATCGAGGAGGGCTGCACCCTCAAGGACAACTGCATCCGCACCTGGTTCTTCGTCAACGATGTCGACCTCAACTACGGTGGTGTCGTCCGTGCCCGCAACCAGTTCTTCTTCACCCAGGGACTGACCGCCAAGACCCACTTCATCTCCTCGACCGGCATCGGCGGCCGACAAGCCGACCCGAATGTGCTGTCGCAGATGGACAACTATGCGGTCGACGGCATCGAGAAAGAGCAGGTGGAGTTCCTCTATGCGCCCACCCATCTGAACCGCACCAGCGACTATGGTGTGAGCTTCGAACGGGGCACGATGGTGGACTATCAGGATCGCCGTCAGGTGTTCATCTCCGGCACTGCCAGCATCAACAACAAGGGCGAGGTGGTCTATCCCAAGGACATCCGCCGGCAGACCCACCGCATGTGGGAAAACGTGGAGGCGCTGCTCGCCGAGGCCGACTGCTCGTTTGACGAGGTCGGCATGATGGTGGTCTATCTCCGCGACATCGCCGACTATTCTGTAGTCAGCCAGCTCTTCGAAGAGCGCTTCAAGGGTCGCCCCTATGTCATCGTCCATGCCCCTGTCTGCCGTCCCGGATGGCTGATAGAGATGGAGTGCATGGCTGTGCGCAAGACCCACAATCCCCAGTACAAAGCCTTTTAACATTGCGGCATGAAACATCTGAACACTCTGTTGAGTTTAATATTTATTTTGATCGTTGGAGTCTTGGGCATTGCTACCTTTGTGGAGCAGGCCCAAGGCTCTTCCTATTCCGCCCAACACATCTACCACACGTGGTGGTTCTTCTTGTTATGGGCGCTCTTGGCGGCGGTTTCCGTGCTGATGGTCTGCCGCCATCGGTTGTGGCGCAGGCTGCCCGTGCTGCTGCTCCACGCCTCGTTCCTGGTTATCCTCTGCGGTGCCGCCCTCACGTTTCTCACCTCCCATGAGGGCACACTCCACCTGCGCCAAGGCAAGCCTTCCGCCGTCTATCAGCTGAAGGACACCCACAGTCCAGCCCCATTGCCGTTCGCGTCGATGAGGCTCCAAAGTTTCAAGGTCGAGTGCTATCCCGGCACTTCGGCCCCCCAAGACTTCGTGAGCCGCATCGTGTGCCGGAAGACAGATGGCGAGACCCGCGAGTGCGTGGTGTCGATGAACAACATCCTGCAAGCCGACGGCTACCGCTTCTATCAGTCGTCCTTCGATTCCGACTTGAAGGGCAGCATCCTCACGGTCAACTATGACCCTTGGGGCACGCCCGTCACCTATGCCGGTTATGGGCTGTTGGCATTGTCCGTCCTGCTCGTCTTGTTCGACAAGCGCGAGACCTTCCGCTCCCTGCTCCGCTCTCCCTTGCTGAAGAAGGGTGGGGTGATGGTGCTACTGCTTGTGGCGGGATCCGCCTTTTCCCCGATGTCTGCCCGCAGCGTGCCGACCATCAATGCGGAGAAGGCTGAGCGCCTCGCCCGCATGCCGATTGTCTACAACGACCGCGTGGCGCCGCTGAGCACCCTGGCCCACGATTTTCTCAACAAACTCTATGGAAAGAGCCACTACAAGGGACTGTCTGCCGAGCAGGTGCTCTATGGTTGGCTGCAGCGTCCCGACGTGTGGAAGGACGAACCGATGCTCAAGATCAAAGACCGCCACTTGCGTCAGCAACTCGGCATCCAAGGTGACTATGCCCGTTTTTCCGACCTGTTCGACGACTGCCAGAACTACAAACTCGCACCCCTCGTGCGGGAGGGTCAGGAAGACAAGGCGGTCAGAGAGTTGGACGAGAAAGTGGGAATCATCCTTATGCTCACCAACGGCTCGCTGATTCGTCCGGCAATGAAGGCGGACATCTCCGACTCACGCATCTCCGCGGAAATCTTCTACAACGAGTTTCCCATGACCAAGATTCTCGCCATGGGCAATCTGACGTTGGGCATCTTGCTGTTCTTTCTGCTGATATTGCCGCCCTCCCGCTGGCGGAAGCATCTCTTGCTGGGCGGCCGGTGTCTGCTTTGGGTGTCGTTCCTCGCCCAGGCGTTTGTCTATGGACTGCGCTGGTATGTCAGTGGCCGGGTGCCGTTGGGCAATGGCTACGAGACGATGCTGTTCATGTCGCTCGCCACGGTGACCGTGTCCGTGGTGCTCTGCCGCCGGTTTACGGTCGCCTTGCCCTTCGGCTTCTTACTGTCGGGCTTCACTCTGCTGGTGTCGTTCCTCGGGCAGATGTCGCCACAGATCACGCCGCTGATGCCCGTGTTGCAGTCACCGCTGCTTTCCATCCACGTGTCGGTCATCATGATGTCCTATGCGCTGCTGGCTTTCACGATGCTTTGCGGTGTGATGGCGCTGGTGCAGATGCGCATGAAACATACTGAACAGGTGGAAGTGCTCACGCTCCTTTCCCGTCTGCTGCTCTATCCGGCAGTGTTCCTCTTGGCGGTGGGCATCTTCATTGGAGCCGTATGGGCCAACGTGTCGTGGGGCAAATATTGGAGTTGGGACCCGAAAGAGGTGTGGGCGCTCATCACCCTCATGGTCTATGCCATTCCGCTCCATCGCTCCGTGCTGTTTCCGCTGCATGGCGCCAAGGCCTATCATATATATATGGTGGCGGCCTTCCTCTGCGTGCTGATGACCTATTTCGGTGTCAACTATTTCTTGGGAGGTATGCACTCTTACGCTTAGTCGCAGACCGCTGCAAGAGAACGAGTCTGAAAATTATTTACATGAGTCCATCGCTTCCGCCTCTTGACCCGAAGAGGCGGAAGTGTAGCAAATACAAGGGATGCGGAAGGTTTGGAGAACCACCGCGGTGAAAATCCGATTAGTCCGCCATTAAGGGGTCGTTAGTGTGCCATTAGCAGGTCGTTAGTGTGCCATTAACGACCCCTTAGTCGTAGACTAATGTGTTGAGCTATGATTTTTCTTGACACGTTGCCCGCCCGATACAAAGGCTTGGGCGGCAACTGCGTGGTGGGGAAAAAGAAATCGGTCTGGTGTTTATCCGAAATCTCACATAGCCGGTATTGTTAAGAATTGAATTGGAAAAAAGTGGCTGTTAGTGTGAATCAGACAATCACCGACCGATTACATTTTTATATATTCAGATGTAAGGAGTAGTGTCCTGTTTACGTATGCAAAGGTATTGCTTTTCCATCAGCCCTGCAATACCGATAAATAGGTAATTTTCAGAAGGGTAGAAGAATAGGAAGACTACCCATATTTAGGTATAAAATGCCAATGAAGAGTCGTTTTGCCCTCAGAAAACGGTGAAAATACCTAATTATGGTTATTGTGTGTGTCGCATTTTTTTTGTTATTTTGCATCCGGAAATAACATAAATGAGTAGAGAGCACAAGGATGACAACTCTGCTCAATCATGACGATCATAAACATGCAAGACAGATGAAAAGGCAGAAACTTTATGAAGCTGACGACAAGATGATTTCTCTCATCAGAGACAACTATAACATTCTGCAGAGTCTGGGCAGCTTCGGCATCAGCTTGGGCTTTGGCGACAAAACCGTCAGCGAAGTGTGCGAGGAACAGAATGTGGACACCAACACCTTCCTTACTGTGGTCAACTTCACCATCAACGGTGAGCATAATGTGACAGACTTGGAAACCTTGTCTGTTCCCACCTTGTTGCAATATCTCCGCGCGAGCCACGAATATTATCTCGGTTTCCAGTTGCCCTTTATCAGAAAGGAACTGGAAGACGCGCTTGATGAAAATGATAATCTCGGCAGACTTATCCTCAAACTTTATGACGACTATGCGCATTCCATCACCATGCACATGAAGAACGAGGAGAAAACCGTCTTCCCATACGTCGAGGCTTTGCTGGCAGGCAAACCCACCAATGGCTATGACATCGAGACCTACTCCAAACATCACAATCAGGAAAGCAACAAGCTGGTGGAGTTGAAAAGTATTATCATCAAGTATCTGCCCTCGGATGGACTTCACAACAACAAGCTCTCCGCCACCTTATATGATATATATAACAATGAGGATTGGCTCCGCCTTCACACCGAAGTGGAGGAAAATATCTTTACTCCAGCCATTAGAAACTTAGAGAAAAAGTTGAGACAAGGTGATGTAACTGCCAAGATAACAAGCATGTTAGGCAGTCAACAAGACAATGGAGACGCACTGAGCGACCGCGAAAAGGATGTTTTGGTGGCTTTGGTGCAGGGAATGAGCAACAAGGAAATAGGCGAACATTTGTGTATTGCGACCAACACCGTCATCACCCACAGGCGCAACATCGCCCGTAAGTTGCAGATACACAGCGCGGCAGGACTGACCATTTATGCAATAGTTAATGACCTGGTCGATATCAGCGCCGTGAAGCTATAGAAAAGAAAGTTTAAAAAGAATATATTTCTCCGTTAGGATGCTTTGTCCTAACGGATTTTTTTGTATCTTTGCAAACGTTTTTGAAAAGAGACCTAAGCGACATTCATCAATGTTTCTCACCGAAAGTTTTCCAAAACGGGAAACTTTTGAAAAACAAAAATGAAAAAAAGTTTCCCGAAAAGGTAAACTTCCAAGTAAACGCAACTGCTTAAAATAAACAAAATACCGGAATGGAAATGAACAACTTTACAATCACAAAGCGAGACGGCTCTAAGGACATGTTTTCCTTGGACAAGATCATGAACGCCATCGTGAAGGCGTTTGAGTCAGTGAAAGAACCTGCTGATTTGGGAAGCATCTCAAAGATTATCAGCCATCTCGACATCCATGAAAACATCAAGGTCGAGGACATCCAGAACCAGGTGGAGACCGCCCTGATGAAGGAAGGCTATTATAAGGTGGCCAAATCTTTCATCATCTATCGCCAGGAACACAGCGAGGACCGCGAGGTGCTCGACAAGTTGAAGTTCCTCACCGACTATTGCGAGGCTGCCAACGCCGCCACAGGTTCTAAGTATGACGCCAACGCCAATGTGGAGCACAAGAACATCGCCACACTCATCGGTGAACTTCCCAAGTCGAACTTCATCCGCTTGAACCGCCGTCTGCTCACCGACCGCATCAAGAAGATGTATGGCAAGGAGCTGGCCAACGAATATCTCGACAAGCTCAACCACCACTTTATATATAAGAACGACGAGACTTCGCTTGCCAACTACTGCGCTTCCATCACCATGTATCCATGGCTGATTGGCGGCACCACATCCATTGGCGGCAACTCAACGGCACCCACCAACCTCAAGTCTTTCTGTGGAGGTTTCGTCAACATGGTGTTCATGGTGTCAAGTATGCTTTCCGGAGCTTGCGCCACACCGGAGTTTCTGATGTATCTCAACTACTTCATCGGTCTCGAATACGGTCAGGACTATTGGCAGCACGCCGACAAGGTGGTGGATCTCTCTACCAAGCAGCGCACCATCGACAAGATGATTACCGACTGCTTCGAGCAGATTGTCTATTCCATCAACCAACCTACGGGTGCCCGCAACTATCAGGCAGTGTTCTGGAACATCTCTTATTATGACAAGTATTATTTCCAGAGCCTGTTCGACAACTTCTATTTCCCCGACGGAAGCCAGCCCGACTGGGAGAGCCTCTCATGGCTGCAGAAGCGCTTCATGACCTGGTTTAACAGGGAGCGCACCAAGACCGTGCTGACCTTCCCTGTGGAAACCATGGCGCTGCTCACCGAGAACGGCGAATGCAAGGACAAGGAGTGGGGCGACTTCACGGCAGAAATGTATGCCGCAGGCCACTCATTCTTCACCTATATGAGCGACAGCGCCGACTCTCTGAGCTCTTGCTGCCGTCTGCGCAACGAGATTCAGGACAACGGCTTCAGCTATACGCTCGGCGCCGGCGGTATCTCTACCGGTTCCAAGAGTGTGCTCACCATCAACTTGAACCGCTGCATCCAGTATGCGGTGAACCACAAGATGGACTACAAGGAATATCTCAGCGGCATCATTGACCTCTGTCACAAGGTGCAGTTGGCCTACAACGAGAACCTCAAGGACCTGCAGGCTCACGGCATGTTGCCACTCTTCGACGCCGGCTACATCAACATCGACCGCCAGTATCTCACCATCGGTATCAACGGTCTGGTGGAAGCTGCCGAGTTTATGGGACTCAAGATTACACCAAACGACGACTATCTGCACTTCGTGCAAGGTGTGCTCGGCCTGGTGGAGAAATACAACAAGCAGTATCGCACGAAGGGCGCGATGTTCAACTGCGAGATGATTCCTGCCGAGAATGTGGGTGTGAAGCACGCCAAGTGGGACCGCGAGGACGGCTATTTCGTGCCACGCGACTGCTACAACAGCTATTTCTATGTGGTGGAGGACGACTCGCTCTCAATCATCGACAAGTTCAAGCTGCATGGCGCTCCCTATATCGAGCACCTCACAGGCGGTTCGGCGCTGCACATGAATCTTGACGAGCACCTGTCGAAAGCACAGTATGCCCATCTGTTGAAGGTGGCTGCCAAGGAAGGATGCAACTATTTCACATTCAACATCCCGAACACCATCTGCAACGACTGCGGACATATCGACAAGCGCTACCTGAAAGAGTGTCCTCATTGCCACAGCAAGAACGTGGACTACATGACCCGCATCATCGGTTACTTGAAGCGCGTGAGCAACTTCTCGCAGGCCCGCCAGCAGGAGGCACACCGCCGCTACTATGCCCATGCGGACAAGAATGTATAAAAAGCGATTGACGAAAGGAGAACGTTAGACAATGCTTAAATATGTAAACACAGGAGTGGTCTTCCAGGAGATACCCGACGAGGTGACCCTCGCCGTCAACATCTCCCGTTGCCCATGCCACTGTCCCGGGTGCCACAGCCAGTATCTCGCCGAGGATATCGGCGAGCCGCTGACCTCGCTCACCATCGAGGGCTTTGTCCGGGAGTATGGCGACGACATCACGTGCATCTGTTTCATGGGCGGCGACGCCGAGCCTGAGACGGTGAACAAGTTGGCGCGCTATATCCACGAAAACCATCCGAAATATAAGGTGGGGTGGTATAGTGGTCGCTCGCGGGTGCCGTCCAGTGTGCGCAAGCGCGATTTCGACTATATCAAGCTCGGTCCCTACATTGAGCACCTGGGCTGTCTGAAAGACCGCACCACCAACCAACGTCTTTATAAGCATGCCGCCGGTGATGACTTCACAGACATTACCGAACGCTTCTGGAAAAAATAGACATAGATGAACAATCAACAAATGAAAGGAATGAAACCCCGTGTGGCTGTCGTCGACACGAATGTGCTCGTGTGCATCGGTTTGAAGCACATGCTGCAGGAGGTGATGCCTTTCATGGAGGTAGACACATTCGGGTCGTTCGCTGAATTGGAGGCGAACGATCCGAATCGTTTTTTCCATTATTTTGTGGAAACCAACATTGTCGTTTCCAACATGAACTTCTTTACCGGTTGCCGTCACAAGACAATCGTTCTCAGTCCTTCCACTGACCCCTCTGCCCAACTGACGGGTTTCCACACGCTTTGCACCCATCAGCCCGAAAGCGGTTTCGTGCGCCAACTTCTCTTGTTGGAGCAGCACGCCCATGGTCACGGGCAACATCTGCCCCCAGTGGAAAAGCACGCTGAGGAGAAGACGCTCACCGAACGGGAAGTGGAAGTGCTGGCTTTAGTGGTCAAGGGAAAAATCAACAAGGAGATAGCCGATGCCCTCAACATCAGCGTCACAACGGTCATCACCCACCGCAAGAACATCCAGGAGAAGCTGGGCATGAAGAGCGTGTCGGCTTTGACCATTTATGCGGTAATGCACGGAATCGTGACAATGGACCTGTGAAAAACATCGCTTAAAGTGGTTTTAGTTTCGTTTGTCCATCCTAAGTATTTACTTGCTATTAAGTTTGTTTAACGCTAACGGTTAAATAAAATCAAACTATTTTCATACTTTTGTACAATAAACCAACGAAAATTACAAACCATTAACAAGTTATCCTTATGAACACAAGACGAATTCTAATTTTATCCGTCCTATGCCTTAGCTTAGGAACGACCCAGGCTCCTGCCCAAGGATTCCTGAACAAACTGAAGAACAAAGGTACCCAACTGCTCAAGAATGCTGCTCCGAAACCTGTGAAGAAAGTGCTCAACGAGGTGGAGGATGTCAAGGCCACTGCCCGTCAGGGCAAGCAAAAGGTGGCTCGCCAGCAACAGAAGGCAGAGGATATCCGTGTAAGAAGTTTCCAACCCGCCACCAAGACCATCACCGTCAAGTTTTGTGAAGGTGTTGGACGGAAGGAATGGTATGGACGAGTGGGTGGGGTCTCCCCGATGCCTCCGGCAGAATGCCCCAAGCAGCCAGCATGGATCGATGCGCTTCCGGAGTTGTGGCACATGGACAATGCCCGTTTGGTGGCAGAGCATGAGATGCTTGAGAAATGGATGAAACAGGGTAAACCTGCCTGTGAGCCCGTGCTGGTGCGTCGAGAGCTTAATGGTTCCGAGCTTAGTGACCGTATTGGAGCGTTGGACAAGGTCGTGAAGGAAATACATAACGACATACCCGAGGAAGCCGAATTCTTGAGTGCTGCACTTGAGGCTGATGGTTTCAAGCATGCGGTCAACTCAGACTGGGCACCTTTATATAAATATCTCGAAAAGGAAACTGTGGATTATCTCAAGTCTATCGACCGCAAAACCAAGACACTCGACGTGAAGGTGTATGAAGGCAACTCGTCAGATGCAGTCAAAGTGCAGGTGGGAGAGATGTGGTTCAAGGTCAACTCTGCCCGGCAGGATGCTGTGCTTGAGTGTCTCGACCAAGACCAGTCTATTGGCAAGGACTATACCGTGCCATCGACTATCACCTATTCCGGTCGTACATTCAAGGTGACAGAAATAGGCGCCACGGCATTTGCTGACTTGAAAATCAAGTCGGTGACACTCTCTCCGGGACTGAAAGTTATTGGCGACCAGGCTTTCACACGCACGCGCATCTCGTCGATTACGATACCCTCGACTGTCACAGAAATCAACAATAGGGCTTTTGCCGAAATTCCTACACTCAAGACCATCACGGTTCCCAACAGTGTGCGCAAGCTCGGTCTTGGTCTTTTCACTCTGTGCACCGGTCTTACCTCGGCTAAATTGCCCGACACTGTGGACAACATGGGCAACACGGTGTTTTGGCTTTGCAGCTCGCTCACCCAAGTTACCTTACCCCAGAACTTGACCAAATTGCCTCAGAGCACTTTTGAGGATTGCAAGGCGCTCACCCATGTGGATTTGCCTAACTCCATCACCATCATCGATCAGAACGCCTTCAAGCACACAGGTCTCACTTCTGTGCCTGTTCCCGCCAGTCTCACCAAGATAAAATGCAATGCCTTTGAGGGATGCAGCAAGTTGACTTCTGTGTCACTTCCCGCCCGAGTGGAGTTGGATTTCATGTCGTTTAAGGACTGTAAGGCACTGAAGAAGGTGGCGATAGGCAAGCAGTATAAGGACGATCCCAGCGCCCTGTACGGAGCCTTTATGGGTTGCTCCTTCGTCAATCCCCGCATGACCAAGGCCCCCGCTTGCGTGACCTTTACGGAATAGCTGATGTGCGGAAATGCATACCACAACAAGAAACAAAATTGAAAGAAATCTGAAAAAAGACAGAAAATAACATACCCGATTGGATGATGATGTTGTTATAAGGGAAACATCAAAATCAAAAGCAATGATAAAAAGAGCCTTTTTAATGATCCTTTGCATGACTGTCGCCCTGCTTGCCATGGCACAGCATGCCAGCGTCAATCTCCAGTCTAACCATGAAACATTGACCTCTGTCTTGAAGAAAGTGGAGAAAATGGGAGAGAAGAACATCATCTTCTCTCCCGAAGAGACCGACCGCTATCAAGTCTCGCTTTCCATCCGCCGCAAGACACAGAAAGAGGCTCTGCAAATCATCTTGAAAGGAAAACCTTTCACCATGGTGGAGCACAACACTTATTTTGCCATCCAATACACAGGCAAGGACAAAGCCGTTGCCCAGACAAAGGGGAAGGTGCTCGACGAGAACCACAGACCCTTGGGTTATGCCAATGTCATCTTGCTTTCCGCCAAGGACAACTCTTATGTCGGCGGTTGTGTGTCGGCGGACGATGGCAGTTTTCTATTGCCCTTCTCTCCGGAAGGCGCAAAACTTCAAATCTCTTACGTAGGTTACAAGAAGATGGTCGTGGCTGCTAAAGCGGACATGACCATCCTCTTACAGCCTGAGGCACAAATGCTCAAAGGAGTCAAGGTGACGAGCAAACGCTCTGAGGTGAGCTATAAGAATGGCGCTTTTGTCGCCAATGTGGCAGGGACAGTATTGGCAGAGATGGGAAGTGCGGAAGAAGTGATAGGCCATCTTCCGTTTGTTACGGGTAGCGAAGGCTCATGGAATGTCATTGGTCGAGGTAAGCCCGAAATCTATCTCAATGGAAGAAAGATTACCAACACAACCGAGCTGTCCCTACTTGATGCCAAAGATATTCTTAATGCCGAAGTGATAACCGTGCCTGGCGCAAGATACGGTTCTGCAACCAATGCCGTGATACGCTTGCGCACTGTTCGCAAACGTGGGCAAGGGCTTAGCGGCAATATGCTTGCCGATTATACGCAAGCACGACAATCACCCCAAACCAAGGAAAACATACACTTGAACTACCGTACAGGTGGGCTTGACATCTTCGGCGAGGTGGGCACCAATTATAGAAAAAGCCTATCTACAAAAAACTCCGACACCTGGTTGACGACCAATAACGAATGGCGTTTCGCTGACCATTCCACGAGCAAGACGCGCGGTGGCAACATGAGATTTCAAGCAGGCTTCAACTACGAGACCAAGAACAAGCAGTCTTTCGGTGCCCGCTATGAAACAGGCCGACAGATGGGCAATGTGTCAGGTGTCAGTTGGGGACAGATGGAATCCTTTTGCAATGGGCAGCTGACCGAGCAGACTTTCACCGAGTCGCGGTCGTTTCAGAAACCTCATTGGGCGCATGAACTGAACACTTACTATAATGGTGTATTCGGTAAATGGGAATTGGAATTCAACGGCGACTTTTACGCAAACACCAATGAAGGCAAACAGCAAGCATTCAACGATGGCGTGATGGCTGCCGAATCGGAGTCAAAGGAAAAGAGCAAACTTTATGCCACCAAACTCGTTGCCTCTACAATTTTGGGGCACGGACAGCTTAGTTTCGGTACGGAAGAATCTTTCACCGACCGCAAGGACGACTTTTTGCAGAGCGGATATGCCGAAGATGCCTTCAACCATATCAAGCAAACCGTGGTGGCAGGCTTTGCCGAATACTATATGCCCTTGGGGAAAAAGATGGAAATGGGGGCTGGTGTGAGATATGAATATCAGAAAACCACGTATTATAAGAAAGGCATGCTGAGCGAAAGTCAAAGTCCAAGCTATAACGACTGGATTCCTTTTTTCACGATAGGGTATAATCACAAAGGGCTTTCGTTGGGGTTCGCTTACCGTCTCAACAAGAACAATCCAGCCTATCAGATGCTGCAATCAAGCGTGAGCTATGAGAACAAGAACAATTATTCTACGGGCGACCCTTTGCTGAAACCACAAAAGCAGCACTATTTCGGTTTGAACGGAAGTTACAAGTGGCTCACGTTCATGGCTTACTATTCCTATGTGCAAGATATGTACAGGACATGGTATAAACCTTATGACGCAGAAGCTCACCCCGATGTGCTTTTGAAAACAATGGCCGTCGTTCCCCATTCCTGGCTTGCCGGTGCCAGCTTGCGCATGGCGCCCAAGTTTGGACTGTGGAGACCGAGCCTGACCGTGAATGTCGACTTCTACCATGAGGATGTGGCACACCTGAATATTCCGATTATGGGCAACGATCCCAAGTTCACGTTCAAGCTCGACAACAGCTTCAGCCTGCCCCGGAAATGGTTTGTCAACCTCACAGGCAATCTCTCCACAAGGGCTGCGCAAGGCGGTGCAGTGCGCAGGTGCATGGGCGACATGCAGTTGAGCATCAGCAAGAAGTTGTTGAAAAATGATGCGCTCCGCATAGGCTTCGTGGCACGCGATATGCTCCACACGGGATTGACCTATTGGGATTTGTACGGCACGCAATCACGTGTGCAAAGCAGTTCCTACAACAACAACCAATCGATAAATCTGAACATCAGATATACATTCAACGCGACAAAAGACAAATATAAAGGAAAAGGTGCAGGACAAGACGAACGACAAAGACTTTAAACAATTTTTCATGGACATGTATCCACGAATGATGCGCTATGCCATCTCTCTCTTGGGAGATGGCGAAGCCGCACATGACATTGTGGCGGAAATGTTTGAGAAGGCATGGCTGCTGCATGAGCGCCAGCCAGACGCATTCACTAGTAAAATGGGTAATTGGGCATACGCGACAGTCCATCATGCCTGTCTCAATCATTTGAAGCATCTGCAAGTGGAGTATGCCAATGAGCGCGAACTGGCCGCTTCGGCACTTTATGGCAGCACGGAAGACTATTGGGAGCATGAGCGCATGTTGAGACAAGTGGAAGAGGCGATAGAGACATTGGGCGAACCAACAGGCACCATTCTGCGGTTGTGTGCCTTGAAACGCTATACCTATCAGCAGGCTTCGGAAATAATGGGTGTCAGCATCCATACAATCAAGAAGCATGTGACCAAGGCATACACCCTTTTGAGACAACAATTGTCTATGAACAAAGAAAGAAAGGAATAATGATGAAACAAGATTTTACAGACGAGCAGTTGTCTATTCTTTGTGGAGAGGCTTTGACAGAGAAGCCCAGTCAGGAGGAGACACAGGCGGAATGGAACCGTTTCGCCCAGCGCCATCATATAGAGAACGTTCCCACTTCACAAGTAGGAGAGCCTATGGCGCAACATCGGAAGAGACACTTTCGGGTTCGGACACAGGCAATCGCTATCGGAGCGGTGGCGGCAGTGGTGCTATTGGGCTGGTTCATGTGGCCCTCAAGTCCGTCTGCATCCGCAACAGACGACTATTTATGTTTCTATACCGCCACAAGTGCGCCTTCGCAAGTGAAGGAGACTGTCAATAACAGCACTTGCAAGGTGGAGACACCACCTGCGACAACCAAGCTGATCACATTGGCTGACGGCACACAAGTGACGCTTAGTGCCAATTCCACGCTTCTTTATCCGGTAACTTTTGAAGGAAAAACGTCTCGTGAGGTGGAACTCAAAGGAGAAGCCCACTTCAAGGTGGCGCATGATGCCCATCACCCCTTCAGGGTGAAAGCCGGCAGTATGAGTACACAGGTGTTGGGCACCTCGTTTGTGGTGAAAGCCTATCAGGCAGAGAGACCTATGGTTTCGCTGATTGAGGGACGAGTGAAAGTGACTGCTGGCGACACGTCTATCGACCTCGTGCCCGGGCAAACTGGCAAGGCAGGCAAGGACGGCATTGTTGTGACCAAAACCCATGCCGCGGAAGTGACCGACTGGATGAACGGAGATTTTGTCATGGACGATACGCCTTTGGCAACGGCATTGGAGACAATCGGAGCATGGTATAACAAGACCATCGTCTCAAAACAGCGGGAAAGAATGGCGAAACGCATACATTTCAGATTCTCACGCAGGGCTTCCATCGAAGAAGTGGTAGAGGCGCTCAACGAACTGCATATCGCCAAATTGAAGATTAAAAAGGATAGAATAGAGGTGGAATGAGCCCTTACCTCTATTCTAACGTAGCATAGCCTACCAGCCTGTCGGTCCTGTCGCCATTGGCGCGATAGTAGACCAGGGTCTGGTAGGTGTTTTTTGTCTCATAGAAACTTCCCTCAAAAGGAGGGTAGAGGATTTTGCCTGCGAAATCCTTGAGCAAGTATTGGTATGAATAATAACCCAATTTCAAGGGAACAGTCGCCTTGTAGCTGCGTGTGGCATTGTCGTATGTCATCTTGTAGGCATTGGAGAAGGTGTCGTATGTCCAGTCTCCGTTCAGATAAATGTCACCTTGGGCTGGCTCGTCACACTTCAGTTCGAAGTGGACATTCATGTAGTCAGAAGTGGTGGTGCTTTCCACATTGTCACTGTTGCGGAGCACAAACGCGCCTTGGGCAGACTCGTCGTAGACATAATTGCGGCGGGGCGAGTCAACATAGGGATAGGCATTGTAGGATGTTCCGTCCCAGTCCAGGCGCTCCACTCCCATAGAAGGGTTGTCTGTAGAGAGCATCTCAAACTTGTGGTATACGTTGCCAGCCATGAAGATGTAGTCACGGCAATGCCGCCATTGGAGTCCGTCGGCCATGGTAAACTGTGGCTTGACGTTCACTCTGGCGTCGTGCCATTGACGGTTTTGCATCACTACGGTCTTGAGCTGCGTCTGTGGATTGTCCACCCTCAGCCCGTTATAGTTGACCTGCATGGACAACTGTTGGTAGCGTCCGTTGTTCTCAATGTCCGTGTTCGACGTTGATTCCATGCGGATGCCCACCTTCTGTTCCGCGATCATGAAGCAGGCTTCAAGAACAGGTGTGTTTTCATCGTTCTCTCGAAATACGGTGATGCGGTAGTTGCCGCTCATCTTGAAACTGCACTTGTCGTTGGGTAAAGTCAAATGATAATGCGTGTAGAGCGTGTTGGTGTTGATAGATTCCATCACGTCGTCAATAGTGCTTCCATTGGCAAAGCCGTTGAGGTAATCGCTCGAGAAGAGTTCTGACGACACCGACCAGTCGTAATCGCAATGCTCAATCTTGTAGGTGTAGCGTTCGTATTGGTGGGTGAGGTCATCGAAGTCGATGTCAATTTTCCCGTCACGCAGGCTGATGACAGGCAAATGCTGCCAATCGTCGTTGGCCACCACTTGCAGACTTCGTATGCGGTCATCATAGATCTTATGGACTTGAGCCTTTGCGGCAATCGCGCAAAGACAAATCAAGGCGGACAAAAGAAATCTTTTCATCATAGAGACAAATCGGTTAATAAAGAAAAAGAGGATTCCTTCATCAAAAGGAATCCTCAATTAAACGAGGTGCCTGGCGGATTCGAACCGCCGTAGACGGTTTTGCAGACCGTTGACTAAGCCACTCATCCAAGGCACCATGGCTGTCATTTCTTATTTGCGGTTGCAAAGG
Source organism: Prevotella sp. (assembly GCA_050873125.1). GTDB lineage: Bacteria > Bacteroidota > Bacteroidia > Bacteroidales > Bacteroidaceae > Prevotella. Next base: position 33,625 of record JBNMIE010000006.1, on the reverse strand, counting down.
TACAACATATATTCCGTTCTTCCAAATATTTCCGCAATTATTTTTCAATATTTTTCTTTTGCTTTTCACAAGAGGACAATATTTCTCTTTGTTTCCTCCTGCTTATATGTTTGCCTTTCAGCGAATTGCGCAAAGCGCACCCCGGACAGTTGCGGCAAGGGTTTCCTGCCTCTTTTAATGCCAGATAAATTCGATAGACGCCGTATCCAATGGCGGCGGCAATGATTAGAAAGGTGAATATTAACTGTGTTGACATCTGTTTCTTGTTTTATATAGTGGGGCGTTGAGGCCCCGTTGTATGATTGCTTGTTGTTGAGAAATTTCACATGCTCCTCTTGGCGACTGTCTGTTATTCTGCATCTTTGTGCAGTCTGTATTCGCGTGGAGACATGCCCAATTCTCGTCTCACATATTTGCCAAAGAAGGAAAGGTTGCTGAAGCCGGTCTTCGTGGCGATTTCCTTGATGCTCATATCTGAATGTTGCAGCATCTGTTTGATATAGCCGAGCGTGACATTGTTGATCAGTTCGGAAGCCGTCTTTTGCGTTTGCTGTTTGCAAATGAATGAGAGATACTTCGGTGTGATGCATAGTTTTCCGGCAAAATAAGCCACTTCATGCTTGACAGGAGCCTCCTCGGCCATAAGATTGGCGAATCGTTTGAAGATAATCTCGCTTGAGGAATACTGATAGCTGTCAAGGTCAACCTTGAGTTTGGGAGCCAGCATGTCGCAGAATTCATAGAGGAGCGATTGGAGCAACAAGTTGATTGACTGTTGATGATGCGGGAGGTCTTTCAACTGCATTTTATATTTGAGCATTTCATGGTTGAGCACGAAACCATGCATCTCAGTTTCATCGAGATGTATGACCGGCATTTTGAAAAGGTTGAGTCCAGCTTTCCAAAAGTTGCCAGCCAAGGCGAAAATGTTTTGAAAATAAGAGGGGGACAGAATCATTCCACGGCATTCAAAGTCGCAGCTGACCATCACATTCTCGAAAAATTGGTTGGGGTGACCGATAATAATATCGTTCTTGTTAATCTCATATACTTTATTATCTATCTTGCACGCCGCCTTTCCCTTGAGACACGCCACGAAAATGTGGGCATCGGCATGGATTGTCTTTTGAGGGATGGCGCCAATCTTGTCGAAAACGGCAATATCCTTGTCGGACAAATCTTTTATTTGTGATAAATAATTAGCTTCCATATAAAATCAGTGTGGTTTGTTTCACCGACAAAATTACAACAAGTCTGAAGATTATGTGCTATTGTTAACACTAATTTGTGTTATTTGTTTCGGATTGTATAAGTTCTTTCTACTTTTCAGACACTTTAGGTGGCGAGAACAAAAAGTTTTCCGAAAATTTGCCATTCTGCCACCATTGACTGTAATCTGTTGGTATACAGAAGGTTAGTGATGGCAGATAATCCGTTGCAAATGTTGTATCTGCCACTCATCAGGTTGGCCTCGGAAAATACTGATTGTCACAAACCCTTGCCTTGAAAGACGTGGTTCAAAATAGGAAACGAGGTTTGAACACTTTGTTCAGAGCCGATGAACTGTTTGTTCAACCTTTATTATAAGGAGGGGTAGTCCAGTTAAGTTGGTGGCAGATAGTGACAAATGATGACAGCCATCTGCCACCCGTAAAGTGTTGCTGTTCTGCATGATAGCAGAGCGGTGGCAGATGTGGCAAATTCTCAGCTAAAAATAAAAAGAAGAGGCACACGCTAATTTTACATAAACCGTGTATATTTATGCAACAAATGTCAGTCAAATGAATAATAGTAGTGTCATTTTGCAATTTATTCGATAAAATTGTTTTCGTTTGGAAAGAATTTACTATCTTTGCACACGAACTTATAAATCAATAGAATGAATATGGTATTGGATATTGAAATGTTGCGCGCTTTTTATGCAGACTACAAGAAGAATGTAGATGCTGCAAGAGAAGCCTTGAAGCGTCCGCTCACTTATGCGGAGAAAGTGTTGTATTCACATCTTTATAACCCTTCAGCGCTGCGTCCTTTCAAGCGGGGTGTAGACTATGTCGATTTCCGCCCCAACCGTGTGGCCATGCAGGATGCGACAGCACAAATGGCGCTTCTGCAGTTCATGAATGCCGGAAAGGACCGCGTGGCTGTGCCCGCAACTGTTCATTGCGACCATTTGATTCGCGCAGATGTTGGAGCTGCCGAGGATTTGCCAACGGCATGCAAGACCAACAAGGAGGTGTATGACTTCCTGCGTTCAGTATCCCAGAAATATCATATCGGCTTTTGGGGGCCAGGTGCGGGCATCATCCATCAGGTGGTGCTTGAGAACTATGCTTTCCCTGGAGGAATGATGGTGGGCACGGACTCACACACACCGAATGCCGGCGGACTCGGCATGGTGGCTGTGGGTGTCGGTGGCGCCGATGCTGTGGACGTGCTGACGGCACAGCCATGGGAGCTGAAAATGCCACGACTGATAGGTGTGAGACTCACCGGAAAACTCAGTGGATGGGCAACACCCAAAGATGTAATCCTCGAAATCCTCGGCATCTTGACGGTCAAGGGCGGCACCAATGCCATTCTTGAATATTTCGGAGATGGACTGCAATCCATTTCCGCCACAGGAAAGGCGACCATCTGCAATATGGGAGCAGAGTTGGGCGCCACTTGCAGCATCTTCCCATACGATACCAATGCAGACCAATACCTGCGTCAGACGGGTAGGGAAGAGGTGGCTGTCATGGCACACCAGAACGCCGAGAACCTTCGTGCAGACGACGATGTGTATGCTCATCCAGAAACCTATTATGACCGTATCATTGAGATAGACCTCTCCAAGGTGGAGCCTCACTTGAACGGCCCTTTCACTCCAGATGCCGCCACGCCAATCTCCCAAATGAAGGCGAAAGGCGTGGCCAACGACTATCCGATGGCTGTGGAGGTGGGCTTGATAGGCTCTTGCACGAATTCCTCCTACGAAGACCTCTGCCGTGCGGCATCCGTAGCCCGACAAGCCGCCGAGAAACATATCAAGGTGAAGGGACAACTCATCATCAATCCGGGTTCTGAGCAAATCCGTTATACCGCGGAACGCGATGGTATCCTTGAGGATTTCAAGCGAATTGGTGCCGTGATTATGACGAATGCCTGTGGCCCCTGCATTGGTCAGTGGAAACGTCATACCGATGACAACAACCGCAAGAACGCCATTGTGACATCCTTCAACCGTAACTTCCGTCGTCGTGCCGATGGAAATCCGAACACTTATGCCTTTATTGGAAGTCCAGAGTTGACCATGGCGCTCGCTATCGCCGGCCGCCTCGACTTCAATCCCGCAACAGACAAACTCGTCAACGAAAACGGAGAGGCAGTATTGCTTGACGCTCCAACAGGCTATGTCTTCCCTCCTAAGGGATTCGCTGTCAAGGACAAGGGCTTTATCGCGCCGTCTGATGAGCATGTCGATGTGGACGTCGTCATTTCTCCTGAAAGCGAACGCTTGCAGAAATTGGAACCCTTTGCTCCATGGGATGGCAAGGATCTTGTGGATATGCCTTTGCTTATCAAGACTCAAGGAAAGTGTACGACTGACCACATCTCCATGGCTGGTCCATGGCTTAAGTTCAGAGGTCATCTGCAAAACATATCGGATAATCTCCTGATGGGAGCCGTCAACGCCTTTAATGGAGAGTCAAACCATGTGAAGGACCAGTTGACTGGTGACTATTGCGAGGTGTCTACGGCTGCCAAGGACTATAAGGCGCATGGCATTCCCTCCATCGTTGTTGCCGAAGACAACTATGGTGAAGGCTCTTCACGTGAGCATGCGGCCATGGAGCCACGATTCTTGAATGTGCGTGTCATCCTCGCCAAGAGTTTCGCACGTATTCATGAAACAAACCTGAAAAAGCAGGGAATGCTGGCTCTGACATTCGTCGACAAGGCTGATTATGACAAGGTGAAGGAAGATGACAGAATCTCTGTAACAGGTCTGAAGACATTCGCTCCAGGTTCTAAGTTCACCGTAACGCTGAAGCACAACGACGGAACATCGGAAAACTTTGAGGCTGAGCATACTTACAATCAAACGCAAATCAATTGGTTTAAGGCTGGTTCGGCATTGAACTACGTGAATAAATAAAAGAAAATCTATAGGATTAAAAGGCAAATCAATTATGGCAAAGATAACTAAACAAGACGGAAAACTGATTGTACCCGATATAGCAACCATACCTTATATAGAAGGTGACGGTGTGGGCAGCGAGATTACTCCTGTCTGCCAGATGGTAGTCAACAAGGCTGTAGAAAAGGCCTATCAAGGCAAACGCAAGATAGAGTGGAAGGAAGTCTTGGCTGGTGGCAAGGCTCATGAGCAGACTGGCGAATGGCTTCCGCAGGCCACGCTTGACGCTTTCAATGAGTATCTGGTCGGAATTAAAGGCCCTTTGATGACTCCAGTAGGGGGCGGCATCCGCTCTCTCAACGTGGCACTCCGACAGACACTCGACCTTTATGTGTGTCAGCGTCCAGTGCGCTATTTCCATGGTGTGGAATCTCCCGTGAAGCATCCCGAGAAAGTGAATATGTGTATCTTCAGAGAGAACACGGAGGATATCTATGCCGGCATAGAATGGGAGATGGGCACACCAGAGGCCAAGAAGTTCTATGAGTTCATCTCGAAGGAGATGGGCGTGACCAAAGTGCGCTTCCCCCAAACATCTTCGTTCGGCGTGAAGCCGGTTTCCAAAGAAGGCAGCGAACGACTTATCAGAAGTGCCATTGAGTATGCCCTCGACCACCATTTGCCTTCAGTCACACTCGTGCACAAAGGCAACATCATGAAGTTTACCGAGGGTGGTTTCAAGAAATGGGGCTATGAACTTGCCGAAAGAGAATATGGCGAGGAGCTGAAGAGCGGAAAGCTGGTCATCAAAGATTGCATCTGTGACGCGTTCTTGCAGAATGCGCTGCTCAAGCCGCAGGGCTATAGCGTGATTGCCACCATGAACCTCAATGGTGATTATGTGAGCGATATGTTGGCTGCGCAGGTGGGTGGTATCGGCATCGCTCCAGGTGCGAACATCAACTATCAGACAGGACACGCCATCTTCGAGGCCACCCATGGCATTGCGCCAGATATTGCCGGAAAGAACATCGTCAATCCTTGTTCTATCATCTTGTCGGCATCCATGATGCTTGACTATATGGGTTGGAAGGAAGCTTCACAACTCATAGAGCAAAAGATGGAGGAACTGTTTGAGCAGGGTTATGCCACTAATGATTTGGCCCGCTTCATGAAAGATGGTAAATCTCTCGGAACTAAAGAGTTCGGAGAGAAACTCGCATCATCACTTTAATGTCTTTATAAAAGGAACTTGATATGAAAAAGGAATATTTGATATATAAACTTTCTGACGAGGTGAAAAACTCGTGCAAGATTGACAACGAACTCTTTGGCAAGTATGGTGTCAAGCGCGGACTCCGCAACGAGGACGGCACTGGCGTGTTGGTGGGATTGACCAACATCGGTAATGTTGTCGGTTATGATCGCGACGAGAATGGGAAGATGCGCCCCACAGAAGGACGACTTTACTATCGTGGTTATGAGCTTGACGACTTAGTAACACCCCTGTTGAAGGAAAAACGCTTCGGCTTTGAGGAGATTGCCTATCTCTTGCTGTCGGGCAAACTGCCTGACAAGGAGGAGTTGTCCGCATTCCGTGAGCTTATCAATGACAATATGTCGCTTGACCACCGCACCATCGTACACATTGTCGACCTTGAAGGAAGCAATATCATGAATATTCTTGCCCGTTGTGTGCTTGAGATGTATACCTTTGATCCCAATCCGGATGACATCTCCCGCGACAACCTGATGCGCCAGTCGATAGAGTTGATTGCCCGTTTCCCCACAATCATAGCATATGCCTACAACATCTATCGCCATTCTGTCCAGGGCAAGTCGTTGCATATCCGCCATCCGCATGAGAACTTCTCCATAGCCGAGAATTTCCTCTATATGCTCAAACACAATGAGTACACAGAGTTGGATGCCCGCATGCTCGATCTCCTGCTCATCATCCAGGCTGAGCATGGTGGAGGTAACAACTCTACATTCACCGTGCGTGTGACGAGTTCTACCAGAACAGACACCTATTCTTCCATTGCGGCAGGTATCGGTTCCTTGAAGGGTCCGCTGCATGGAGGTGCCAACATCAAGTGCATCAACATGTTCCATCATCTGAAAGAGCAAATCAAGGACTGGACCAGCATTGACGAGATTGACACCTATCTTAATAGAATGCTCAACAAGGAGGCCTACGACAAGACGGGACTTATTTATGGTATCGGCCATGCGGTATATACGATGAGCGATCCCCGTGCCGTGGAACTGAAGAAATTGGCAGGTGAACTTGCCAAGGAAAAGGGACGCGAGGAGGAATATGAGTTCCTGCGCTTGCTGGAACAGGAAGGCATCAAATGTGTGTCGGCATTCCGCAAGACGAAGAAACCGATTTGTGCCAACGTGGACTTCTATAGCGGTTTCATCTATGAGATGATTGGTCTCCCCCAGGAAATCTATACACCAATCTTCGCCATGGCACGTATTGTCGGTTGGACTGCGCACCGTATCGAGGAACTCAACTTTGAGGGTCGCCGCATCATTCGTCCTGCATACAAGAATGTGCTGGAGCGGAAAGACTATCAAACACTTGATGAACGATAATGCCGTTTACTAATTCCTTAGTTGTAAGAATACACAAATGAACAGAATGAAATATTTGCTCTTGCTTGCCTTGATGGTCATCTCCCGGTCTGTTTCCGCCCAACAATATCATGACGCGGCAGCATTCGACGCCTATGGAAACGTGAAGTGGATTTTGACGGATATGGGACTCCTGTATTTCAACGAGGATGGCCGGCTTGATAAATCCAAGTCGACAGCCTTGTCGGATTACGAGAAATACCAGATAGAACGTGATGCGGCAGGATATGTGAAGAAAATCACCACCGACTTTGAAACCCAGCTTTTCGCTTACGATGCCAATCACAAGCTCAGCAAGAAGACTGTAAGGGGCGGTAACAACTATACAACCGTTTATGAACGTGAAGGAAACTCCAACTACCAGACAGAAACTACAAGGGTGTTGAGTGGAAGACAGGAAAATACAGCCATCAAATATTATTGTCACAAAGTCGGCGACAACTGGATATACAAAGAATTCTGTGAGGGTAGCGACATGAAGAATGAAAAGCGTGTGGTAGGCTATTGGTTTGACCAAACCAACTATGCAGGGGATGCCGCCAAGAATATCTCAGTATTCACTATTCTTGACAATCCCGGATTGTTGCATCTTGACATCTTTAAATATAAGACCAAGGATCTGAAGAAAATGCTTCAAGACAAGGGAGTGAATGTGAAATCATCTATGGGAAGTCTTGATTTCAAGGGTTATGACAAGACCTATCATGGCATGACACTTAGCCCTACAATTTTTTCAGTATCTCTTAAGGAAGAACCTTACCTTTATCAATGTAATGTTATGGTAAAGATTCTCAAGACCAATATGGTGTATACCATGTCGCTCTTGGTAGAAGAACTGCTTGCCAAGAACGTTCCTCTCAAAGTTGTGGCAAAATATGGGGGCAGTGCTGTACGTGATAAAGGATATGGCGTGGCATTCATGTATAATGGTCGTCCTTGCAGAATCGTGACCAATGATGACAATACAAGCACAAATTGGATAGAAATAAAGATGTATAAGTCTGACCATTATACCAAATGGTAAGACGTACTGTCCAGTATTAAGTTTTTCATACTAGTAAGTTGCATATCGACAACAAACCGTAAGAAACTTCGTAAAAAAAGTAATAATTTATTTGTGTCGTTCAATTTTTATCATTAACTTTGCAGCGTTGAAATAAAAAAGAACAAGTATGAACGCGATTATCAACATTATTGGCATCATTATTATTCTACTACAGGATGTAGTTGGAAGTGTTAAGGTGTGCCTTTGATGTTTGACGCGATTCGAAAAAGCCTTTCTCACTTCCGGTAGTGTGAAAGGCTTTTTTCGATATAGTACTTAAGTTGTAATAGAAAACAAGAGATAACCAATATAATTAAATATCAAAATGAGTGACAGATTATTTATTTTTGACACTACTCTGCGCGACGGTGAGCAGGTGCCTGGATGCCAGCTGAACACAGTGGAGAAAATTCAGGTGGCCAAGCAACTGGAGCAGTTGGGAGTGGATGTCATTGAAGCAGGCTTCCCTATTTCCAGCCCAGGTGATTTTAATTCGGTCATTGAAATTTCAAAAGCTGTAACTTGGCCTACCATCTGCGCCTTGACCAGAGCGGTAGAAAAGGATATAGATGTGGCTGCCGAGTCACTAAAATATGCTAAACACAAACGCATTCATACGGGAATCGGAACCAGCGAGTCACATATTAAATATAAGTTCAACAGCACTCCCGAAGAAATTCTTGAGCGTGCTGTGGCTGCGGTGAAATATGCCAAACGATATGTGGAGGATGTGGAGTTCTATGCAGAGGACGCCGGACGTACGGACAACGAGTATCTTGCCCGTGTTGTTGAGGCAGTCATCAAGGCCGGTGCGACGGTTGTCAACATCCCCGATACCACAGGCTATTGTCTGCCAAGCGAGTATGGTGAGAAAATCAAGTATCTGATGGAGCATGTGGACGGCATCGATAAGGCTGTCATTTCCACACACTGTCATAACGACCTCGGTATGGCAACAGCCAACACACTGAGTGGTGTGATTAATGGTGCGCGTCAGGTGGAAGTAACCATCAATGGCATTGGCGAGCGTGCCGGCAACACCTCACTTGAGGAAATTGCCATGATTTTGAAATGCCATAAGAGTTTGAACATTGATACAAATATCAATACCACAAAGATTTATCCTACAAGTCGCATGGTGTCAAGCTTGATGAACATGCCGGTGCAGGCCAACAAGGCTATAGTGGGACGCAATGCTTTTGCGCATTCCAGCGGTATCCACCAGGATGGTGTGCTGAAGAATGCTGAAACCTATGAGATCATGAACCCGAAGGATGTGGGACTCGACGACAATGCAATCGTTCTGACAGCCCGCTCGGGTCGTGCCGCCTTGAAATATCGTTTGGGCGTGCTCGGAGTCAAGGAAATGTCGGAAGAGAAATTGGATAAAATCTATCAGAAGTTCCTGCAGCTCGCCGACAAGAAGAAAGAGGTCAACGATGACGATATCCTCATGCTTGCCGGCGCTGATACGGCTGAGGCACATGCTGTGAAACTCGATTTCCTCCAGGTGACTACAGGAATGGGTGTCAAGAGCGTGGCCAGCATCGGACTGGACATCAGCGGCCAGAAATTTGAGGATGCCAGCACAGGCAATGGCCCGGTGGATGCGGCTATCAATGCCTTGAAGAAGATTATCCACAAGCACATGGTGCTGAAGGAGTTTACCATTCAGGCTATTTCCAAAGGAACCAATGATGTCGGAAAGGTTCACATGCAGGTGGAATACGATGGCTCTGTCTATTACGGATTTGGTGCCAACACCGATATTGTGACAGCCTCTGTCGAGGCATACATTGATTGTATCAACAAGTTTAGAGTAAAATAACAAAAATATTATGAATACATTATTTGACAAAATCTGGGACAAACATGTTGTACAGGTCGTAGAAGACGGCCCTACACAATTATACATAGACCGCCTCTATTGTCATGAGGTGACATCTCCACAGGCATTTGCAGGCTTGAGAGCTCGTGGGCTGAAGTGTTTCCGCCCCAAACAGATATTCTGTATGCCTGACCACAATACACCTACACACGATCAGGACAAGCCAATCGAAGACCCAATATCTCGCAAACAGGTGGACACCTTGGAGAAGAACTGCAAGGATTTCGGCCTGTCTTATTACGGCATGATGAACAAGGACAATGGTATCATCCATGTGGTAGGCCCCGAAAAGGGACTTTCTTTGCCCGGCATAACAATTGTTTGCGGTGACTCTCACACATCCACTCACGGTGCTATGGGAGCCGTTGCCTTCGGTATCGGTACCTCAGAGGTGGAGATGGTTATGGCTTCACAGTGCATTCTCCAACAGAAGCCTAAATCCATGCGCATTAATATTGAGGGGAACCTGGCAAAGGGCGTGACTCCTAAGGATGTGGCTCTTTACCTGATGTCTCAACTCACCACTTCGGGTGCCACAGGCTATTTTGTGGAGTATGCCGGACAGGTGGTTCGTGACATGTCCATGGAAGGCCGACTCACCCTCTGCAACCTTTCTATTGAAATGGGTGCTCGTGGTGGTTTTGTCGCTCCTGATGAAACGACATTCGCCTACATCAAGGGCCGTCAATATGCTCCTAAGGGAGAAGATTGGGACAAGGCTGTGGCTTATTGGAAGACATTGAAAAGTGGTGATGACGCTGTCTTTGACAAGGAACTCTCCTTCAATGCTGCCGACATAGAACCACGCATCACCTATGGTACTAACCCAGGTATGGGTATCGGCATTACAGAATCCATTCCTTCTCTTGACACGATTGATGAAGAAGGTCAGGCTTCGTTCAAGAAGAGCTTGGAATACATGGGCTTCCAACCAGGAGAGAAACTGCTTGGACATCCGATTGACTATGTGTTCTTAGGCGCTTGTACTAACGGACGTATTGAAGACTTCCGCGCTTTTGCCAGCATCGTGAAAGGCAAGAAAAAGGCTGAAGGTGTGACCGCATGGCTTGTGCCAGGCAGCTGGATGGTTGACAAGCAGATTAGAGAAGAAGGTTTGGACAAAGTTTTGGAAGAGGCAGGCTTTGAAATCCGTCAGCCCGGTTGCTCTGCATGTCTTGCCATGAATGATGACAAAATTCCTGCAGGCAAATATAGCGTTTCTACCAGCAACCGTAATTTTGAGGGACGCCAAGGACCTGGCAGCCGTACAATCCTTGCCAGCCCATTGGTAGCAGCCGCTGCTGCAGTGACCGGAAAAATCACAGATCCAAGAGAATTCCTCTAAAAACATCGTGCAACATTAAAGAAGACAACAATGAAACAAAAATTCAATATCATCACCAGTACTTGTGTGCCACTTCCATTGGAGAATGTTGACACCGACCAAATCATACCAGCCCGCTTTCTGAAAGCAACAGACAAAGAGGGCTTTGGTGACAATCTCTTCCGTGATTGGCGCTACAATAAGGATGGCTCTCCCAAGAAAGACTTTGTGCTCAACGATCCTACTTATGGAGGTTGCATTCTTGTGGCAGGAAAGAACTTCGGTTCCGGTTCAAGCCGTGAGCATGCGGCATGGGCTATTGCCGGTTATGGCTTCCGTGTGGTCATCAGCAGTTTCTTTGCCGATATCCACAAGAACAACGAATTGAACAACTTCGTGCTTCCTGTTGTGGTCAGCGATGATTTCCTGAAGGAACTCTTCGACAGCATCTTTGCCAATCCAAAGATGGAAGTAGAGGTGAATCTGCCGGAACAAACAGTCACCAACAAGGCTACTGGACGCAGTGAGCATTTCGACATCAACGGATATAAGAAACACTGCCTGATGAACGGACTTGACGACATCGACTATCTGCTTCAGAACAAAGACAAGATCGAAGCATGGGAACACCGGAACAAGTAAAGACATATAAACGAATCTCGCCCTACATCGAGATCATGGACAGCACTTTGCGTGATGGAGAACAGACCAATGGCGTGTCTTTTCTCCCTCACGAAAAGTTGATGATTGCCCGTATGCTGCTGAAGGATGTCAATGTTGACAGAATAGAGGTGGCATCAGCCAGAGTCAGCGAAGGTGAAAAGGATGCTGTCAAAATGATTTGCCGGGCTGCCGAACGCGATGGCATGCTTGGAAGGGTAGAGGTGCTTGGCTTTGTCGATGGACATCTGTCTGTCGACTGGATCAAGGAATGTGGATGCAAGGTCATCAACCTTTTGGCAAAGGGTTCATTGCGTCATTGCACCCAGCAACTGCATAAAACGCCAGAAGAACACATCGCAGACATCAAGCAGACTCTTTCCTATGCTCATGAACAGGGGTTGACGGTCAATCTCTATCTTGAGGATTGGAGTGGAGGAATGAAAGACTCCCCCGATTATGTCTACCAGATGATGGACGCATTGGTCGATTCCGGTATCAAACGTTTTCTGTTGCCGGATACACTCGGCATCATGAATCCGCTGCAATGTGTGGAATATTTCCGCAAGATGATCAAGCGTTATCCTAACACACATTTCGACTTCCATGCTCATAATGACTACGATCTGGCTGTAAGCAACTCTTTGGCTGCCGTACTGAGCGGTGCGAAAGGCTTGCATGTGACGGTCAATGGACTTGGTGAACGTTGTGGTAATGCACCACTTGCCAGTGTCCAGGTGATTCTGAAAGACCAATTCAATGCCACGACGGGTATTCGAGAGGATAGGTTGAACGCCATCAGTCATCTTGTTGAAGGCTATTCGGGCATCAGCATTGCCCCCAACCAGCCTATTGTGGGTGAAAATGTGTTCACTCAAGTGGCAGGCGTTCATGCCGACGGAGACAACAAGGCAGGCCTTTACAGCAATGACCTTGTTCCAGAGCGTTTTGGCAGAAAGCGTGAATATGCCCTTGGAAAGAACAGCGGAAAAGCCAATATTCTCCGCAATTTGGAAGAATTGGGATTGGAACTCACTCCCGAACAGACCAAGCGCGTAACCAAGCGCATCACGGAGTTGGGTGACAAGAAGGAATTGGTCACCCAGGAAGACTTGCCCTATATCGTCAGTGACGTGCTGAAGCACTCTGCCCCGGAAGACAAGGTGAAATTGGTCAGCTATATGGTGAGCACTTCTTATGGGTTGAAACCTATTGCTAGTCTGAAAGTGGAAATCGATGGAAAGGAATATGCCGCAGATGCCACTGGAGACGGACAATACGATGCCTTTGTGAAGGCGCTCCGGCTGATTTACAAGAACAACCTTGGCAGGAATTTCCCGGCACTGACCAATTACTCGGTAACCATTCCGCCAGGTGGCCGTACCGATGCACTTGTTCAGACTGTCATCACATGGCAGTATGGCGAAAAAATGATCCGTACACGCGGTCTCGATGCCGACCAGACTGAAGCCGCCATCAAGGCCACCTTCAAGATGCTCAATGTCTTGGAGGGAGAAGAATACAAAGAAAACAATTAAATCATAAATATCAAGACTATGAAATTGAAAGTAGCAGTCCTTCCAGGTGATGGAATTGGACCAGAAATCATGAAACAAGGTGTGGCTGTGCTCGATGCTGTGGCAGCAAAGTTTGGCCATCAAGTAGAATACAAAGAAGCTATTTGTGGTGCCCATGCTATAGACGAGGTGGGTGACCCATTCCCAGAAGAGACATTCCAAACATGTAAGGATGCCGATGCCGTGTTGTTCGCTGCTGTCGGTGACCCTAAGTTTGACAATGATCCTACAGCCAAGGTGCGTCCAGAGCAGGGACTCCTTGCCATGCGCAAGAAACTGGGATTGTTTGCCAATATACGTCCCGTACAGACCTTCGACTGCCTTCTTCACATGTCTCCATTGAAGACTGAGCTCGTTAAAGGCGCAGACTTTGTTTGTATTCGTGAATTGACCGGCGGTATGTACTTTGGTGAGAAATATCAGGACAACGACAAGGCCTATGATACCGATATGTATACACGTCCAGAAATCGAGCGAATCCTCAAAGTTGGATTTGAATATGCCCGCAAGCGCCATAAGCATCTCACTGTGGTGGACAAGGCCAATGTGCTCGCTTCCTCACGTCTGTGGCGTCAAATTGCCAAGGAAATGGAACCACAATATCCTGATGTGAAGACAGACTATATGTTTGTGGACAATGCTTCCATGCGTATGATCTCAGAACCAACCTTCTTCGACGTGATGGTGACAGAGAACACCTTTGGTGACATCCTCACCGATGAGGGCAGTTGTATTTCTGGTTCTATGGGATTGCTTCCTTCAGCCTCTACAGGTGAGAGCACTCCTGTGTTTGAACCTGTACACGGTTCTTGGCCACAGGCTGCCGGAAAGAATCTTGCCAACCCTATTGCCCAGATTCTTTCTGTAGCCATGATGCTTGAATACTTCGATCTCAAGGAAGAAGGTGCCTTGATTCGCAAGGCTGTTGACGCCAGCTTGGATGCCAATGTGCGCACACCTGAAATTCAGGTTGAAGGCGGCGAGAAATACGGCACCAAGGAAGTTGGCGCTTGGATTGTCAACTGGATTAAGAACAACTAATCATAGTTGATGAGAAATTTTATATTGGCGGTCGTCTTGTACCTTGTGCCAGTTTCGTTGGCGCAAGCGCAAGACGACCGTTCGCTTCGTGACTCACTGAAGCTTGCCACAGAACAGTTGGAATATCATCCCGACAGTGTGGACCTTCGGCTCCGCAAAGCCTCCTTCAATCTGCAACTGCAGCAATGGAGCTATGCCAAGAACGAGTATGATTATGTGCTCGACCGCAATCCTTACAACATTGCGGCACTCTATTATCGGGCCTATGCCAATGAGCAATTGCACCGCTATTCGTTTGCCCGTCTTGATTATGAGAATCTTCTGAAGATTGTTCCAGGTAATTTTGAAGCACAGTTGGGGTTGGCTTTGCTCAACCAGAAAGACCACCGCTACACGGATGCCTACAATCAAATCAACCGTCTGGTTGAGCAGTTTCCAGATAGCGCGATAGCTTATGCCGCAAGAGCCGGTATAGAGAATGAACGCAATATGCTTGACTTGGCTGAGTATGATTATACTGAAGCCTTGAAGCATGCTGACAATGACGATTGGCGACTGTCTCGTGCTGATGTCAGAATAAAGTTGAAGAAATTTGACGCAGCCCGCACCGATCTTGAGTGTCTTGTCCAAAAAGGCACGCCTCGTGTCGCGCTGAAAGAATGGTTCAAGCGACTTAAACGTTAATCCAGAAGGGATATCATCTACCAATCTGTAGCTTCTCATTTCTACTATGGTATGATATCCTTTCTTGATTATTCAAAACCATAGTCCGCTTTATTTATTGCGCACCTCTATATGTTGTGCGCATTTTTGGGGAAAACTAATTTAAAATATTTTAAATACAAGTGTTTCTCTTCTCTTTTCTCTACAAGATTGATTACTTTTGCAGAGTACAAAAGGAATAATTATCAAGAAAAATAAAACAATTCATATTATATGTTCGAGAATTTAAGTGACAGACTTGAGCGTTCGTTTAAGATTCTGAAGGGTGAAGGAAAAATTACTGAAATCAATGTTGCCGAAACCCTCAAGGATGTAAGAAGAGCGCTTCTTGATGCCGATGTCAACTATAAGGTGGCAAAGTCGTTCACCGACACTGTGAAGAAAAAGGCGCTCGGTATGAACGTGCTCACCGCTGTGAAGCCAGGACAATTGATGGTGAAGCTGGTTCATGATGAATTGGCTCAACTGATGGGTGGTGAGGCAGTAGACCTCAACCTGAAAGGTAAACCTGCCATCATCCTCATGTCCGGTTTGCAAGGTTCTGGTAAGACCACATTCAGTGGTAAGCTTGCCAATATGCTGAAGACCAAGCAGCACAAGAATCCATTGTTGGTGGCTTGCGACGTCTATCGTCCGGCAGCCATTGATCAGTTGAAGGTCGTGGGTGAGCAGGTGAATGTGCCTGTTTATTCAGAACCAGACAACAAGAATGTAGTGGAGATTGCCAATCACGCCATTGCAGAAGCTAAGGCAAAGGGCAACGACGTGGTCATCGTCGATACAGCCGGTCGTTTGGCCATAGACGAGGAGATGATGAATGAAATCTCCAATCTGAAGAATGCCATCCATCCCGATGAGACGCTCTTTGTTGTCGATTCGATGACTGGTCAGGACGCTGTCAATACCGCCAAAGAATTTAATGACCGCTTGGACTTTGATGGCGTAGTGCTCACCAAACTTGATGGTGACACTCGTGGTGGTGCTGCGTTGAGTATCCGTACCGTCGTTACCAAGCCAATTAAATTTGTCGGTACTGGTGAGAAGATGGAAGCTATCGATGTTTTCCATCCAGCCCGTATGGCAGACCGTATTCTTGGAATGGGTGACATCGTCAGTCTTGTTGAGCGTGCCCAGGAGCAGTTTGACGAGGAGGAAGCCAAGAAACTCCAGAAGAAAATTCAGAAGAATCAGTTTGATTTCAACGATTTCCTCAATCAGATACAGCAGATCAAGAAGATGGGTAACCTCAAAGATCTTGCTTCCATGATACCGGGAGTGGGCAAGGCCATTAAGGATGTCGACATCGATGACAATGCCTTCAAGGGCATCGAGGCTATCATCTATAGCATGACCAAGGAGGAACGCACCAATCCTGGAATCCTTAACACCAGCCGCCGTCAGCGCATTGCCAAAGGCTCTGGCACAAGCATCCAGGAAGTGAACCGACTGATCAAGCAGTTTGACCAGACACGCAAGATGATGAAGATGATGACTGGCAGCAAGATGGCCGGCATGATGAAACACATGAAGGGCATGAAGATGCCTGGTATGTAGTATACAAGTTCATCTAAACATTGTGAAAAACATACAACGACAGATATGCAGTTGATAGACGGAAAAGCTACCGCGGCTGCCATCAAGGCAGAGATTGCGGAAGAAGTGAGAAATATTGTGGCAAATGGAGGCAAGCGCCCCCATTTGGCTGCAATCCTCGTCGGACACGACGGCGGTTCGGAGACCTATGTGAAGAACAAGGTTATCGCTTGCGAACAATGCGGCTTCAAGTCGACACTCATCAGACATGAAGACACCATAAGCGAGGAAGAATTGCTTGCCGAGGTGAAGAGACTGAATGAAGACGATGATGTAGACGGCTTCATAGTCCAATTACCCTTGCCGGCTCACATTGATGAGCAGAAGGTGATAGAGGCTATCGATTACCACAAGGATGTGGATGGATTTCATCCCGTCAATGTAGGACGCATGGCCATTGGTCTTCCTTGCTTCATTTCCGCCACACCACTCGGCATCCTCACCCTGCTTCAGCGCTATCATATAGAGACAAGCGGCAAGAAGTGTGTGGTGTTGGGCCGCAGCAATATTGTAGGCAAACCCATGGCACAACTGATGATGCAGAAACAATATGGTGATGCTACCGTTACTGTGTGCCACTCCCATTCACAGCATCTGAAGGAAGAATGTCGTGAGGCAGACATTATCATCGCGGCTATCGGCAGGCCAGATTTCGTGACAGCCGATATGGTGAAGGAAGGTGCGGTAGTTATCGATGTCGGCACAACACGCGTGCCGGATTCGACCCGCAAGAGTGGATTTCGGTTGAATGGCGATGTAAAGTTCGACGAGGTGGCGCCCAAATGCTCCTACATCACACCAGTACCAGGAGGTGTGGGTCCGATGACCATCTGCTCACTGATGAAGAACACGCTTGCCGCAGGCAAACACGAATATTATAAATAAAACAAGGTATGACTGATCAAGAACGGCAAGCGGAGACTTTATATCTTCGTGGCAATGAGCACCGGCAGAAAGGAGAATGGCATTTGGCCATCAACTGCTATACCGAGGCTATGGAACTCGATGCGGACAGTCCGGCCGCCGAGGCGAAAGCCATGCTTGAGCGCATACTTGAATACAGATGTAAGGATTATTACAATCCCTGACAACACAGTTAAGAAACTGTTCGGGCATAAGTCCCGACAAGAGAATTAGCTATATGAGTAAAATGAAAGGCGCCATTGTCGTCAATGAGGACAGATGTAAGGGATGCTCCCTGTGCATCATTGCTTGTCCGAAAGATGTGTTGGCATTGGCTAAGAAAGTGAACCCCTCTGGCTATCCCTATGTGGAGCCTGTCAATTCTGAGGCGTGCATCGGTTGCGCCTCATGTGCGATAGTGTGTCCAGATGGCTGCATCACTGTTTATCGTAAAAAAGTGGAGGCTTAGACAACCATGGCAGAACAGGAAGTAATGTTGATGAAAGGCAACGAGGCAATAGCCCGTGCCGCAATTCGTTGTGGAGCGGATGGATATTTCGGATATCCCATCACACCACAAAGCGAGGTGCTTGAGACCCTTGCGTTGCTGAAACCATGGGAAACCACAGGTATGGTGGTGTTGCAAGCTGAGAGCGAGGTGTCGGCAATCAATATGATATATGGAGGAGCCGGAGCCGGCAAGAAGGTATTCACCTCTTCTTCAAGTCCCGGCATTGCCCTCATGCAGGAAGGCATCGCCTATATGGCAGGAGCTGAAATCCCTGGCGTATTTGTCAACGTCCAGCGTGGTGGTCCCGGATTGGGCACCATCCAACCCTCACAGAGCGATTATTTTCAGGCCACTCGTGGCGGCGGTAATGGCGATTACAATGTCATTGTGCTTGCCCCTGCTTCCGTACAGGAAATGGCAGATTTCATGGACCTCGCATTCACCTTGGCCTTCCGCTACCGCAACCCGGCAATGATTCTGAGCGACGGAGTGATTGGCCAAATGATGGAGAAGGTCATATTGCCTCCTTTCAAACCTCGCCGAACGGAAGAGGAAATCAAGAAGGAGTGTCCTTGGGCAACCATCGGTAGAACCAAAGACCGCCAACCGAATATCCTTTCTTCCTTGGAATTGAAACCTGAGGTCATGGAGAAGCGCAACCTTCATCTCCAGGAAAAGTACAAGCAGATAGAGGCCAACGAGGTGAGATACGACATGCGCGACTGCGATGATGCCGACTATCTCATCGTATCGTTTGGCAGTGCTGCCCGCATTTCGGAGAAGGCCATTGAGATGGCCCGTGCCGAAGGCATCAAGGTGGGGCTCTTCCGTCCCGTCACCCTTTGGCCTTATCCGAGCAAAGCACTTGCTGAAGCCGCCAAAGGCAAAAAAGGAATCCTCTCTGTTGAAATCAATGCCGGCCAGATGGTGGAGGATGTCAGACTCGCTGTCAACGGCTCAGTGCCCGTTGAATGGTTTGGCAGATTGGGCGGCATTGTCCCGGAACCGGAAGAGATTGTCAAAGCTCTCAAGGAAAAGCTTAACGCAGAATAATTTCATATATGGAAAACATCATATCGCCAGAGAATCTGGTTTACAAAAAACCGACGCTGATGAACGATGTGCCTATGCACTATTGTCCAGGCTGTTCGCATGGCGTCGTCCACAAATTGGTGGCTGAGGTCATCGAGGAGATGGAAATGGAAGACAAGGCTGTTGGCGTCTCTCCGGTAGGCTGCGCAGTGTTTGCCTATCGCTATCTTGACATCGACTGGCAGGAAGCGGCACATGGACGTGCTCCTGCTGTGGCTACTGCCATCAAGCGGCTTTGGCCCGACCGGCTTGTCTTCACCTATCAAGGCGACGGCGACTTGGCATGCATAGGTACAGCTGAGTCCATCCACGCCCTCAACAGAGGCGAGAATATCACCATTATTTTTATCAACAATGCCATCTATGGCATGACTGGCGGTCAGATGGCGCCAACCACTTTGATTGGACAGAAAACCGCCACATGTCCTTATGGCCGTGAACCCTCTCTGCATGGCTATCCCTTAAAATTCACGGAGATAGCCGCCCAACTTGAAGGCACATGCTATGTGACTCGGCAGAGTGTGGAAAGTGTGGCGTCTATCCGTCAAGCCAAAAAGGCCATCCGCAAAGCCTTCGAGGCATCCATGGCCGGTAAAGGCTCGAGCTTGGTGGAGATTGTCAGCACTTGTAACAGTGGTTGGAAACTGTCGCCCGCCAAAGCGAACGAATGGATGAAGGAGCATATGTTTAAATATTATCCTAAGGGCGACAAGAAGGACACCACGGGTATGTAAACAAAGGAGACAGCGAAATGAAAAAAGAAATAATCATCAGCGGCTTCGGAGGCCAAGGAGTCTTGTCCATGGGTAAGATTCTTGCCTATTCTGGACTTATGGAAGACAAGGAAGTGACATGGATGCCGGCTTACGGACCTGAGCAGCGTGGCGGTACAGCCAATGTGACTGTCATCGTGAGCGACCAGCACATCTCTTCGCCCATATTGAGCAGTTATGATGTGGCCATCGTCTTGAACCAGCCATCCCTCGACAAGTTTGAACCGAAGGTGAAGCCGGGAGGCATCTTGCTTTATGACGGATTCGGCATCATCAACCCTCCGACACGCAAAGACATCATCGTCTATCGTGTGGATGCCATGGACAAGGCTGCGACTATGAAGAATTCCAAGGTCTTCAACATGATTGTCCTTGGCGCATTCCTCAAGGTTTGTCCCATCGTGACCAAGCAGGGCCTCGAAAAGGCACTCTATAAGACATTGCCGGAAAGGCACCATGCACTCATCCCTCTCAACATGCAGGCTATTGATGAGGGCATGAACCTGATAGACAACAAGAATGAACAGACACAGAAAATCTGATTTTTTAATAACTCTCTAATTAGCTTTGGGGCTGACATGCAGTGGATGCACTCAGCCCCTTTTTCAACCTCACCTTTTATTATAATATCAAACAAGAGTAGGAATGATCAACGAATACCAAATAAGAGTGTTGCCTCAGCAGGCAGCCAACAGTCACACTATTGCCGACTATGTGGCAAGGGACAAAGGACTCGACCGGCGCACCATCAACGCCGTCAGGGTGCTGAAGCGCAGCATTGACGCTCGCCAACGCACGATTTACGTCAACCTGAAAATCAGAGTCTATGTGAACGAGTTTCCGCAAGGAGAGGAATATGTCGAGACCCACTATCCCGACGTTTCTTCCGCCCCTCATGCCATTGTGGTAGGTGAGGGACCTGGTGGACTGTTTGCCTCTCTCAAACTGATAGAGTTGGGCATCAAGCCTATCGTGCTTGAACGGGGCAAGGATGTGCATGAGCGCAAACGCGATCTGTCTGCCATCACGAAGACCCAGAAGGTCAATCCCGAAAGCAACTATTGTTTCGGCGAGGGTGGGGCAGGAGCCTACTCTGACGGAAAACTCTATACCCGCAGCAAGAAGCGTGGCAGCATCGAAAAGATCTTGAATGTGTTCTGTCAGCACGGCGCCGACACCAACATCTTGGCTGACGCCCATCCCCATATCGGAACCGACAAGTTGCCCCGGGTGATAGAAAACATGCGCAACACCATTATCCGTTGTGGCGGTGAGGTGCATTTCCAGACCAAGATGACCCGACTGCTATTGCACAATCATGAGGTGGAAGGTGTTGAGGCTGTCAATTTGGTGACAGGAGGCGAGGAAACCTATCGTGGTCCTGTCATTCTCGCCACAGGACACTCTGCCCGTGATGTCTATCGCTATCTTGCCGAGGCCAAGGTGGAACTGGAAGCCAAGGGACTTGCCGTAGGTGTGCGCCTTGAGCATCCTTCGATGCTTATCGACCAAATACAATATCACCGCAAGGAGGGTAGAGGCAAATACCTCCCAGCTGCGGAATACAGTTTCGTCACCCAGGTGGACAATCGCGGTGTCTATTCTTTCTGCATGTGTCCCGGTGGTTTTGTCATTCCTGCCGCCACAGATGCCCGGCAGATAGTCGTCAACGGCATGAGTCCGAGCAATCGTGGCACCAAATGGTCGAACAGCGGCATGGTAGTGGAGATGCGTCCGGAGGATGTCGAGGGTGACGACCCTTTGAGAATGCTCCGTTTCCAGGAACAATTGGAACAGGACTGTTGGCAACAGGGCAACATGAAGCAGACAGCACCGTCGCAACGCATGGCAGACTTTGTGAACAACCGCTTGAGCTACGACCTTCCTAAGAGCAGTTATGCTCCGGGACTCATTTCCAGTCCGCTGCATTTCTGGATGCCCAAGATGATTGTGTCGCGACTTCAGGAGGGATTCAAGAAGTTTGGAAAGATGAGTCATGGATTCCTGACCAACGAGGCTGTGCTCATCGCAACCGAGACAAGAACTTCATCTCCTGTGCGCATTCTTCGCGACAATGAAACACTGCAGCATGTCACCATCAATGGACTTTTCCCTTGTGGAGAAGGTGCAGGCTATGCGGGAGGCATCGTCTCTGCCGGTGTGGATGGTGAGCGATGTGCCGAGATGTGCGCTCAATATATGAACCAATTGGCATAAAGATGGCGAAACAAAACAAATGTTTCATTTTGATTTGCCATTTTGCCACCTTTGGAGATAAATATCTTATATACAGATGGTTAAGGATTGCAGATATACTGTTGCTATCTGCTCCATCTGTCACCCGATTAAGGCAACGGAAAGTCGATGCTTTCTGTTGCCTTTTTTCGTTTTTTGTAAATGATAACTATTCATTTGCTATGTGAAGGTTTGCGGTTGGAAATCTGCTAATGGCTGACTTTTTTCATTTTCACCGCGGTGAAAATTTTGTTACTGTGCCATTAACGAGGCGCTAATGGCACAGTAATGAATCCGTAATGTCAGACTAAGGTTTTCCTTGTCAATCTTTTTCATGGTAAGCAAGCTGTACGTTCTTTGTTGATGCAAGCGGCATCCTTGTGGAAGAATATCTTCACAACTTCACGATATATCTCATGGATGTTCCGGTAGTGTGCTTGGTACCCATAACAAGAAATAGTTAGATGTTGTTTTAATACCATAGTTCTGCTAATATTGTTAAATATAACAAACTTACGATAGATTTTTAACTTAAAAAGTACGTTGTATTAAGAAAAACGCTAAATTTGCCGACATGAAAAAGAAAACGATTTGGACTATAGCAATCATAATGGGACTTTCGTTCCTCTGCCTGCTCTTCATGCAGCTGAAATATATCAAAGAAATGGCCAACATGAAGAAAGAGCAGTTCGACGAATCCGTCAACCGTTCCCTCTACCAGGCTTCACGTAATCTGGAGCTCAACGAGACGTTGCGCTATCTTGAAAAAGATGTCAACGAAACGGAGCGCAGGGCTTATCGCAAAGACTCTTTAGGGACGAGATCGGGTATGCCGGACGGAACGACTCAACAGTCTCATCAGTATTCCGTGACGGGCAAGGACGGCACGATGTATTCTTCATTCGAAATCAAGACCATCGCCACGCGCCCTTCATCAATGCCTAAAGGCATGATTCTCCGCAACGACCGCAATTCCATCACGGAGGCTTCCAAGTCTATGCGCGAGATAGTGAAAAACCGCTATGTCTACCAGAAAGCATTGCTTGACGAGGTGGTGTACAGCATCCTTTACTCTGCTTCGGAAAAACCTCTGAAAGAGCGCATTAACTTTAAACTGCTCGATCAGGACTTGAAAGCGGAACTGATGAACAACGGCATCAATATTCCCTACCATTTCACCGTGACCACACAGGACGGCAGAGAGATTTATCGGTGCCCCGACTATTCGGACGAAGGAGAGGAATACAGCTATTCGCAGGTGCTTTTCCGCAACGACCCCCAATCCAAGACAGGTGTGGTACGGATTCATTTCCCGGACATGAACAGCTATATATTCTCGTCTGTCTACTTCATGATTCCATCCGTAGTGTTCACCATCGTGCTGCTGATCACCTTTGTATTCACCATCGTGGTTATCTTTAGGCAGAAGCGCTATTCCGAAATCAAGAACGATTTCATCAACAATATGACTCATGAGCTGAAGACGCCAATCTCGAGTATCTCGCTTGCCGCACAGATGCTCAACGACGAGAGCGTGCCGAAGAGTCCAGCCATGATGAAACACTTGGGCGGAGTGATTGCCGATGAGACAAAGCGCCTGCGCTTCCTCGTGGAAAAGGTGCTGCAGATGTCGATGTTTGACCGCAAGAAGGCCGTCTTCAAGAAAAAGGAACTCGACCTCAACGAGATGGTGGAGAACGTGGCCCACTCCTTCACACTCCGTGTGGAGCATACGGGTGGCAAGATTTATGTGGACATCGAAGCCATTGAATCCAAGTTGTATGTCGATGAGGTGCATTTTACTAACGTGTTGTTCAACTTGATGGACAATGCCGTGAAGTACCGCAAACCCGACCAGCCGATAGACATCTATATGAAGACATGGAACGATGACGAACATCTCTATTTCTCGGTGCGTGACACCGGTCTCGGCATTAAGAAGGAAGACTTGAAGAAGGTGTTCGACAAGTTCTACCGGGTGCACACCGGAAATGTGCACGATGTGAAAGGCTTCGGCTTGGGCCTCGCCTATGTCAAGAAGATAGTCGACCTCCACAAGGGAGAGATTCGCATCAACAGCGAATATGGCAAAGGCACCACTTTCACCATCAAATTGCCGATTGTGAAAGACAATGAGACAGAGTAAAATAATTGATAATTAATAACGAAAATAAATTTTAAGATTATGGAAGATAACGAAAACAAATTGAAGATTCTTCTTTGCGAAGACGATGAGAATCTCGGCATGTTGCTGCGTGAATATTTGCAGGCAAAGAATTTCTATGCAGAGCTTTGCCCAGACGGCGAGGCCGGTTTCAAGGCTTTCACCAAGGACAAGTTCGACATCTGTGTGCTCGACGTGATGATGCCTAAGAAAGACGGATTCACACTGGCTCAGGAAATCCGCCAGATCAACAGTGAGATGCCTATCATCTTCCTCACTGCCAAGACTCAGAAGGAAGACATTCTGGAAGGTTTCAAGCTCGGTGCTGACGACTATATCACCAAGCCTTTCTCCATGGAGGAACTTGTGATGCGTGTGGAGGCTATTCTTCGCCGTGTACGTGGCAAGAAGTCACGTGAGTGCACTGTTTACCACATCGGTCGCTTCACCTTCGACACCCAGAAGCAGTTGCTCACCATCGGTGACAAGCACACCAAGCTCACCACCAAGGAGAACGAGCTTTTGGCTCTGCTTTGCGCTCATGCCAACGAAATCCTCCAGCGTGATTTCGCACTGAAGACCATCTGGATTGATGACAACTATTTCAATGCTCGTTCTATGGATGTTTACATCACTAAGCTCCGTAAACATCTGAAGGATGACGACCAGATAGAGATTATCAATATCCACGGCAAGGGTTATAAACTCATCACTCCTGAGAACTAATTCACAGAAGTATAACAAAAGAGCGGGAAAGTTACCAATCAGTAGCTTTCCCGCTCTTTCGTTTTAAGGGGATTCTGATTTAGAATCCCAACAGTCTTCCCACTTGGTAGACGAGTGCTGACATTACCCAGGCAAGCACTGTCGTGTAGCCTGCGGCAAAGAGCGCCCATTTCCAACTGCCCGACTCATTTTTGATGGCGGCAATCGTCGCGATGCAGGGGAAATAGAGCAACACGAAGATCAGATAGCTGAAGGCTATCAGCGGCGTGATACCATCGGCAGACATCTTCTTGTAGAGTGCGGCATATTTGGCACTGTTGTCACCGCCGTCGTCCTCAGCCACACTGTCGTCGTTGGAGTAGAGCACACCCATGGTGGAGGCAACAATTTCCTTGGCTCCCACGCCGGAGATAAGACCGACGTCAAGTTTCCAGTCAAATCCCTGTGGGCGGAACACAGGTTCAATGGTCTTGCCGATGCGGCCGATATAGCTTTGCTCCTGCTGTTGCTGGTTGGTTAGCTTGTCGTTGTGAGGGAAGTAGCCGAGTGCCCAGACGATAATGGAGGCTACCAGGATGATACCACCCATTTTCTTGAGATACTGCTTGCCTTTCTCCCATGTGTGGCGGGCAATGGCCTTGGCTGTCGGGAATCGGTAGGGAGGAAGCTCCATCACGAATGGCGTGTCCTCGCCCTTGATGACAAAGCGACTCAAAATGCGGCTCACAATGATAGACATCACAATACCTATTATATATAGGAGAATCATGATGAGACTCCGGTATTTCAAAGCGAAGAATGTGCCGGTGATCATGATGTAGATAGGCAGTCGGGCAGAACAACTCATCATCGGCAGGATGAGCATGGTGATGAGACGGCTGCGCTGGCTCTCAATGGTGCGGGTGGCCATCACGGCAGGCACGTTGCAACCGAAGCCCATGATCAGCGGAATGAACGATTTGCCGTGCAATCCCATCTTGTGCATGAGTTTGTCCATGATGAACGCGGCGCGGGCCATATATCCACTGTCCTCCATAAACGAGATGAAACAATAGAGGATGAGAATCTGCGGGAGGAAGACGATGACCGAGCCGACACCTCCGATGATTCCGTCGACAAGCATCGCCTTGAGCGGGCCGTCCGGCATGGTAGAGGATATCCAGTCGCCCAAGGCTCCGACACCGGCGTCAATCCAATCCTGCGGATACTGTCCGACGGAGAAGGTCACCTGGAACATGATATAGATGAGCAGGAAGAACAAGGGGAAACCAAAATACTTGTTGGTGATGATGTTGTCGAGCACATGCGTCACTTGGTAAGTGTCCGTCTTGTTGCCTTCCTCAAAGCGCGCTTCTTGCAGGGCGCCATGGATAAACGCGTATTTGGCATCCATCACGGCCGTCTCGCTGTCGTCTTTCGTTTCTTCCTTGATTTGGGCAGCAGCCTTGTCGCGCACGGCGATGATGTCCTTGCCATTGGGCAGCGTCTGTATGAACTTCTCGGCCTCCGAGTCGTTCTCGAGCAGCTTGATGGCCAAGTAGCGGGTGGAGTATTTGTGGCGGATTTGCGTGTCCTTCTGTATTTCCACCTTGATTTTCTCGATGGCATTCTCCACATATTTTCCGTGGTTCACATGGATATGGCGGAACACACTCTTGTGGGGCTTGGGGCCATGGGCGAAATCTTCCTCATGGTCGTCATCGTCCTTGACATAGTCCTTGTGCCAGTTTTGCAAATCTTTTTCCACCTCGGGGTTGATGTTGCCGTCCTTGTCGAGGAAGTCAACACCTTCATAAAGGTTGATGATGATATGGAAAAGCTTGTCCACGCCCTTTCCCGTCTTGAACACGGTCGGAATCATCGGCACGCCGAAGAGCTGCCCCAACTTCTGATAGTCGAGTTCGTCTCCTCGATTCTCAAACTCATCGAACATGTTGAGGGCGCAAACCATACGAAGATTCATGTCCACCAACTGCGTGGTGAGATAGAGATTTCGCTCGATGTTGGAAGCGTCTATCACGTTGATAATCACATCGGGAGTCTTCTCGATAATCTGCTTGCGCACATAGAGCTCTTCCGGACTGTAGGCGGAAAGTGAGTAGGTGCCGGGCAAGTCCACGATGTTGAACTCATAGCCCTCAAACGTGGCATGACCCTCCTTGGCGTCAACGGTGACACCCGAGTAGTTGCCCACACGTTCATGGGCACCCGAAACAAAGTTGAAGAGAGAAGTTTTACCGCAATTAGGGTTGCCGACAAGGGCAACATTGATAGTGCGGCGCTTTTTGAGGGCAGCTTCCTTGAACTGTTGGTCTGTGAGGGGAGATGTCGAGTCCTCTTGGCTGTCAATGTGAGGCTCGTCACACATCTCGCCAGTCAGGTTCTCTTTCTCCTTATTTTCCTGTGCTTCAATTTTCTTAGCCTCTTCTTCCGAGATCACCTCAATCATGTTGGCCTCATCGTGGCGAAGAGAAATCTCATACCCCATAATCTTGTACTTGACCGGGTCCTTGAGCGGGGCGTTGAGCAACACTTCAACAACCTTACCTTTGATGAAGCCCATCTCAACGATACGCTTGCGGAAGCCTCCGTGTCCTAATACCTTTACGACGACACCTTTTTGTCCTGTCGTCAATTCAGCTAATTTCATAATTAAAAAATCTAATCCTTATATTCTTAACGGATGCAAAGATACAACCTTTTGTTCATTCTGTGACAAGCTATACTGCAAAATACCTACAAATGGGGATGCCGTCAGTCTTTTGCTGTCTCCTCCTCATATATTTTATTAAAGAAATCCTGTAGTAGGGCGGGTTGGGAGATATAGTTTCTGATTTCCTGGAGTTTCTTTTCATTTTCAGATCCCGGAATCCAAAGTTTGATATATCCGTTGACAGAATATTTGTTCTGCATGTGTTCATAAAAACGCTTCCACTGCTCTTGGCGGCTCATCTCAGGATAATGGTCAAGACCATATTGCACTGTACGGCGAAAAACAATCTCGGGCGCCATATCCCTGTCGGCTTCCGCCACTATCTTTCCGTAAATGCTTCTGGGAGCATGTGATGCGGAAGCCCGATGATCCTCCACGGCTTCTTTCATAATCTTGATCTGTTCGGCGGAAAACCATTTCTGCAACCGCGTGTCGGCAAGCAAAATCTTGCCACTCGTCAGGTGGTGGATGGCTCTTGGTCCCTCAAGTCCCAAGTCGTGATAGGCGGCAATGGCATAGGCCATGTTCGCGTCGGCGCCAATTCGCTTGGCCAAATCCTCTGACCGGCGTATCACTCTCACGGCATGGGTGATGTTGTGAGCCTTGTCGAAAGCATTGTATCTGGGAAGAATGTTTTTCTCGACAAATTCCATCAGGTCGAGGCTTATGTTGAAGTCGTTCATACAAATGTCATTTAATATTTGCAAAAGTAAACATTAAATTGTATTTTTGCAAACGTTTAAGTAAATATTTATGATATGGACGAAACTTCCGTAAGTATAGATTCTTTTAAGGCTTGGTATTTGGCCGCCCGCCCCAAAACATTGACTTGTGCAGCTGTTCCCGTCATGATTGGTGGCTCATTGGCGTTGGTCGATGCGCGTGATGGATTTCAATGGATTCCGGCTCTTCTTTGTCTGCTCTTTGCCTTTGTGATGCAGATAGATGCCAATTTTGTCAATGATTATTTCGACTGTGTCCGGGGAAACGATGACGAGACCCGTCTTGGCCCGAAGCGTGCTTGTGCCCAAGGGTGGGTGAGACTCAAGTCCATGAAGTGGGCCATAGCCCTTACCACATTGTTGGCTTGCGCCATCGGTCTGCCACTCGTCTGGTGGGGCGGAGTGGAAATGATTCTGGTCGGCGTGTTGTGCGTCTTGTTCTGCTTCCTCTATACCACGGTCCTCTCTTATTTAGGATTGGGCGATCTGCTGGTGCTGGTGTTTTTCGGCGTCGTGCCAGTGTGCCTTACCTACTATTTATCTCTTCCTGTCTCATCGCAAACTGTCACATGGGAAGTGGTGGCCTCATCTATTGCCTGCGGACTGGTGATAGACGGCCTGCTGATTGTCAACAATTACCGGGACATAGACAATGACAAGAAGGCTGGCAAAATCACGCTTGTCGTACGCTTGGGCAGCATGGCCTCTAAAGGCCTCTATCTTGTACTGGGCGTTTTGGCATGCGCCATCGGGGGCGTTCATCTTGTGGTAGACAAGCCTTTTGCATTTTGGTTCCCCCTCCTGTATCTGTTCTTCCATTGGATGGCCTATCATAAGATGTGTATGATAGACAAGGGTAGGGGGCTGAATCAGGTTTTGGGTGACACTGCCAGAAACATCTTCATCTATGGCATACTTGTCTCAATCGGTGTCTTGGCATGTTTTTTGCTGTAAACCCTACTGAATGAAAAAGACAAGGAGGACTTAATTATGGCATTTATTGACTATTATAAAATTCTTGGTGTAGACCGGAATATTCCGCAGAAGGATGTCCGTCGCGCTTATTTGAAACGTGCAAAACAGTTTCATCCAGACCTTCATCCTGATGACCCGAAAGCCAAGGCCAAATTCCAGGCTCTGAACGAGGCTTTTGATGTCATCAACGATCCGGAGAAACGGAAGAAATATGACCAATATGGAGAGCAGTGGAAGAATGCCGACGCATATAATGCCGCTGGTGGAGCCGGTGGTGGCAGCTATCAGTGGAGTTCGGAAGGCGGTTCGCCATTTGAGGGCTTTGACTTCTCTGGCTTCAATGGTCAGGGTGGGGGATTCAGCAGCTTCTTCGAGCAGTTGTTCGGTGGAAGTGGCAGAACCCGTTCACGCCGGGCCAGCCGGATGAACAGTGGCGAGATGAACGCTACGGTCAATATCGACCTTTACACCGCATTGCTCGGTGGCGAGATTATCATCACCCTCAACTCTGGTGTCAAATTGAAGTTGAAGGTTAAACCCGAAACCCAGAATGGCACGAAGGTTCGTCTGAGAGGCAAGGGCTATGATAGAGGCGATGGCACATGTGGCGACTTGATCATCACCTACAATGTGCAGTTGCCGACTAACCTCACGGAAAGGCAGAAGGAACTGCTCACTCAGATGAGACAAGGGTAACCATACATTCATAGAACGTTAATAAAAGAAAATATTTACCCGAAAAACTTGCAAGTGTAGCATAAAATCACTATCTTTGCAAGACTTTGGGTAAATATTTTTCTATTTGCTTGATAATCAGAAATATAAAGGTTTAAGGTATATAAGATGAGACAATTAAAGATTGTAAAAAGCATCACTAATCGTTCAAGCGAAGCGTTGGACAAGTATCTCGTGGAAATCGGCCGTGCGCCCCTTATCTCTATTGACGAGGAGATAGAGCTTGCACAGAAGATTAAGAAGGGAGGTCCAGAAGGCGAACGTGCCAAAGACAAGTTGGTGACTGCCAATTTGCGCTTTGTCGTTTCTGTTGCCAAACAATACCAACATCAGGGATTGACCCTTACCGACCTCATCGATGAGGGAAACATCGGTTTGATCAAGGCAGCGCAGAAGTTTGACGAGACTCGTGGTTTCAAGTTCATCTCTTATGCAGTGTGGTGGATTCGCCAGAGCATCCTGCAGGCCATTGCTGAACAGAGCCGTATTGTGCGTCTGCCACTGAACCAGGTTGGCTCGTTGAACAAGATCAATCACGAGATCAACAAGTTTGAGCAGGAAAACCAGCGTCACCCTTCTGTGTCAGAGTTGAGTGAGGCTACCAATATCGACGAAGAGAAAATCGGCCAAAGTCTGATGGCAGACGGTCATCATGTCAGCATTGACGCTCCGTTCCAGGATGGAGAAGACAACTGTATGCTTGATGTGATGCCAAGTGGTGATGACAGTCGTACAGACCGTCAAGTAGACCACGAGTCAATGGCATTGGAACTTAATTCCGTATTGTCTAAAGTGCTCAAAGACCGTGAGATAACCATTATCCGTGAATGCTTCGGTATAGGTTGTCACGAGAAGGGCCTTGAGGAAATCGGCGATCAGCTCAATTTGACAAGGGAGCGTGTTCGTCAGATTCGTGAGAAGAGCATTGCGAAATTGCGTGACAGCGGTAACGCCAAGATATTAATGAAATATTTGGGCTAATCCCATTAAGCATTCAAGATATATAAATGTCATTTCCGAATGTGTTCAGACGTTTTTATTTATCAATGTTTGAACAATCCGGAAGTGACATTTTTCTTTTAGACAATAATAGTATTTTGGGTAAGTTTCCACAACCAAAATATATTCGAATGATGTAAAATTCAATTGGTGGAGTAAGATAATTGAAAAATTTTATCTGTTTTACGAAAATAAGACATATCTTTGCATTAATAATGGGTGCGAATAACTTTGTAATCCGAAAGTTTTTCTTTCCAATAACTTAAACAAACTAAAACATGAACAAGAAAAAACTATTAAATTGGGCATTTGTTGTAACGGCAAGTATGCTAATGTTATCTTGCTCCAAGACTGAAAGTGGTAATGTAGAATACATACCATTTCAAGAGACTGATGACGGCCAATGGGGTATGATCTCTATGGATGGAACTGTCCTGTTTAAGGACGAGTTTAAGAACAAGCCTACGATTGTGCGAGATGGCAGATTTTTCGTCCGTTCAAAAGAAGGCGTTTGGGAGATGTATGACGCTTCTGAAAAGCCTAAAAAGATTGGAGGCGATTATGCACACACATCTGGTTTTAGAAATGGCAGAGCTCTTGTAGCGCTTAAAGGCCAGCCTGTTTCCATCATAGATACAGATGGAAAGATTATAAAAAAACTTGATAAGATAGAGAACCACGAAGTTGATGGAGTGCGTGCTTATAAGGGTAATTATGCAGTCTTTATGACTGTGGATTCTCTTTGGGGAGCTATTAATCAAGA
Source organism: Prevotella sp. (assembly GCA_050873125.1). GTDB lineage: Bacteria > Bacteroidota > Bacteroidia > Bacteroidales > Bacteroidaceae > Prevotella. The sequence goes on along the minus strand of JBNMIE010000006.1, from coordinate 1,697 downwards.
TGGTGATTGTGTTGTTAAACCAGAGTATTGTTCTTTAAACAACTGCGGAGACGGAAAGTTTATTGGTGTTAATGCCAAGTACAAAAAATTTGTTCAGAAAGAGCAAAAGAATAAAGTAAAAATTTCTGTTATAAATACAGTAGGAAAAGTTCTTTTTGATTTCTCTGCTGACAAATATGAGAACATGCAAACCCAGTTTTCTGATGGTAAACTTGCGATTAGTGTAAAGAAAGACGGCAAGGAAACTTGGGGTATTATTGATGATAAAGGAGATGTTGTTGTTAAACCATCTTCTAAACTAAAATCTATCGGAACTATAAATGGTGATGTGTTCACATATAACAATGGTGATGGTTGGGGATTGATGAACATAAAAGGGGAAACACTTATACGTGCAAAATATGAGTTCCTTTACTATGACGAAGATAAAACCCTTATTGCCGTTGTAAAGGATGGTGATACTTATGAATATAAGTACATTGATGAAAAAGATAATCAAATAGGTGATGATACCTATGTTGAAGCGACATTATATTCAATGTTTGATGGAAAACATGCTTGGGTTAAGCCAAACGATAAAATATATTCTTTGATAGACAAAGATTGTAAACAAGTAGAAGGCTTGCCTGATATTGTTAACATCGGAACTTATGAGGGAGAATCTTATATAGAGAGTGATTATGTTGATTTGGATAAATTAGTTGCAGCATTCAACATTAAAGATAATGGAGTAATGGGATTTGATACAAATTCATCTCCAAAAGATGTTGTTAAGAAAGCTGTAGAATTGGGTGTTGCGCCTAGTGACAAAGAACATGCTGCGGGCACTCCATATTGGTATGATTATACAAGTGACATAACACTTTATAAAGATGTTAATGGTGTACGGGGTGGAGTGTTTTTCAATTTCTCTGGACATCTAAGCAGACAAACTTATCGTACCCAGCGTATAATAGATTACGAATTTGATGATTATTACTGGTATCATGATAATAAGATACCTACTGGATATGTATGGAATAAGGTAACCCCTACTATGTTTGGTGTTGTCATAGACAATGAGGGTAGAATGCATGGAAAACTTAGGAACTTATTTAATACAATTGCTAACAAATTCAAAGGAATGGGTAAGATTGCCAAGCAGAATAATGGCGCTATTGTTTTCTCATTAAGAAATGGCATGAGAGCTGTTCTAACAATGGAAAAAGATAAGGTTTCCATTTTTTGGGGCGATCTTAAATCCGTTAAAGATTTAGATATTAGTAAATTTAAAGATGCTTGCGAGGAAGATGATTTGTCGAATATTTCTTATGGATATTTGAATGAACTATTCCCTGATAAAAATGCAATTGAAACAGATACTACCGCAGTAGATACTTCAGTAGTATACTAATCGTAGAATTAGAATGTTGCTGAAGCTGCGCCTTTTTAGCCTTCATCTTGCTCACTTCGTAAGATGAAGGCTTTTTTGTAGTATGCTAGTCCCGTTTCCATTTCCCATCCAATATCTTCTACGCTCCATTTTCCACACATCAACAACCACGAAGAATCCTCATCCCCCCCTCAGACCGTCCGAAAACCTTGATTTTCTGCTGTTTATCACTGTTTTGAGGGCATATAAAGCCCTCTAAGCTAGTCTGGGGACCAGCTCTAAAATTTCGATTTCTAATAAAATTCATAATTGATGTGCTCAAATC
>JBNMIE010000005.1:0-56015 GCA_050873125.1 Prevotella sp. | reverse complement strand
GAAGTCGGGACCGAAGTTGAGGCGATAGCGCAAGCCCTTCAATGGCTTGTAGATTTCACCGAGATCCAACTGGGCGTAGAGGCTGGCGATGACGCGGAACATGCGGCGCTCGTTGGTGCTGTGGTTCCATTCGTCGGCGATGTTCTTCACCATGTCGTCGCCGCCGGGGTTGGTGATGCGGTTGCCGTCCTCGTCATAAGGTTGGGCATAGGGGAACTCGCTAGTGGCGGCATAGTAGAGGTTGGAGGGCAGGCCCTTGAGCAGCGAACCCTGCGAACTGGCTGTGGAGCCATATTGCTGCACACCGAAAGAACCATTGACATTGGCGCCAAGGTTGAACCATTTCGTCGGCTTGGCGTCCACGCTGATTTTGGAAGAATAGCGGCGATAGCTCTGTCCCTTGATGGTGCCCTTGTTGTCGAGATAGCCGAATGACAGATAGCTCTTCATCTTCTCGCTTCCGCCACTCACGCTGAGCGTGTGCTCGTGGGTTATGCCTGTCTGCTTGACCAGTCCCTGCCAGTCGAAGGTGGGCACCTTGGAGCCGTCCCAAGAGCCGCCTTCCCATCCGCGCATGATGTTGTTCCATGCGGTCGGGTCGGCTTCCGCCTTGAATATCTCGCGGTCGTTCTCGATGGTCGGTTGGTCGGCGCGCGGATAGCGGTCGGGATTCATATAGTAATAAGCCCAGCGGCGCCACTCTATATATTCGGCGGAGTTCATCTGCCGTGAGTGGTCCTCCAGGGTCTCGAAGGTGACGGTGCCGTTGTAGCTGACCTTGGTCTTGCCGGCTTGTCCCTGCTTGGTGGTGACGAGCACCACGCCGTTGGCGCCGCGGCTACCATAGATGGCGGTGGCTGAGGCGTCCTTGAGAATGTCGATGCTCTCGATGTCGCGCGGGTTGAGGGTCTCGATGCCGCTTTCCGACATCAATGGAATACCGTCGACCACGTAGAGCGGCGAGTTCTGGGCATTGATAGACCGCACGCCACGCACGGTGATGTTGCCGATCTCGCCCGGTCGCTCGTTGCTGGTGATGTCCACACCGGCAGCCTTGCCCTGCATGGCTTCGAGCGCATTGCTCACAGGGCGCTCGTTCATCTCCTTGCTGCCCACACGGACGAGGGCACCCGTCACGTCGCTCTTGCGCTGCACGCCGTAGCCCACCACGACCACCTCGTTGAGGTTCAGTTCGTCGGGCTTCATCTGGGCGGTGCCGCCGCAGGGGATAATTTGGTCTTTGTAACCTGTGTAGGAAATTTTTAACTGTGTTCCTTTAGGCACCCGCAGCGAGTAGTTTCCGTCGATGTCGGTCACGGTGCCCACGTCGCCTTTGACGGTGCGCACGGTGACACCGATGAGCGGCTCACCATTCTCGTCGACAACCCGGCCTGTGGTCACGTTGTCCTGTTGAATACGTAGGTCTGTCGCTTGGCTTCCGTTTGCATGAAGGGCAATCGGAAGAGGCGAAAACAGTCCTGTGGCAAGTGCCAATGTGGATACAATGCGCGTCATGCCGCCATTGCATCGTCCCATCTGTTTACGTTTCATGTTGATAGCTTAAAAGATTGATAATTTGGTTTATGAAGGGTTTTAGCTTAACAAAAGCTTGTTTATTGTCTTTGATTTCAGCGCAAAGATAAATTGAAAAATATTACAAAGCAAGCATTCTTCCACTTATTTGTAAATAAAAATTGTCTTTATAGGTAAAAAGGCATACCGACTTTGCAAATCGGTATGCCTTCTATAATAATATATTAAGGTGAAGCTTGTGGATGATTCCGCTGCCCGTTCGTCAGTCTTACGACATGGCGGCGCGCATATACTGTCTGATTTCCTTACGGGCGATGTAGAGTTTGTTCTCCACGGTCTTGTATTTGATGTCCAAGTCTTGGGCGATTTCGCTCACATTCTTCCCGTCCATGATGTTCATGCTGAGGATGCGGCAGCATTTCTCGTCGAGCCGAGCCAAGCCCCTTTCGAGCAGCATATTGGTCTCGTGGGCGGAGATGACCGACAGTCCGTCCTCGCTCTTCGATTGCCCCATGAGATAGTGCTCATAGCGTTCGATGCACTTGCGGTGGCGCCAGCGGTCGAGCAGCAGGTGGGAGAACGTCTGGTAGGCGAGGGCGGGCAAGGTGATGGGAGTGATCATCTTGTCCGAGCGGAGCAGGCGCATGAAAACGTCCTGCACCAAGTCCTGTGCCTCGTCGGCGTTCAGTCCCCTTCTCGTCGCCCACTCCAGAATGGTGGAACGATGGCGGGTATAGTATGCGGTGATGGCCTGATGGTTGTCTGTCGTCATATGATTAGGATTCAAATCGATTGGTTGCGGTAAAATTTCCGAGGGCAAAGATATGGATTAAGTACAAAAGATAGGGGGAAAATATTACGGAAAAGGAGGAAAATGAATGGAAATGTATGCTTTTTCGTCAATATTACCACCTATATGCCCCGTTTATGCACTATCTTTGCAGAAGATAAAATCAATAACTTAAATTCATATATGAACAAACGTATTATCACACTTTGCGTTTCTGTGGCTGTGACTTTGGGCAGTGCTGCCCAGATGTTGCCCTATCAGAATCCCAAACTGTCGGCGGAGGAAAGGGCTGCCGACTTGTGCTCACGCCTCACCTTGAAGGAGAAGGCTGCCATCATGCGCAACGGTTCTCCTGCCATCAAGCGCCTGGGCATTCCTCAGTTTGAATGGTGGAGCGAGGCATTGCACGGCGTGGCCCGCAATGGTTTCGCCACAGTATTCCCCAACACGACCGGCATGGCGTCCTCGTTTGACGATGCCCTGTTGGAGCGCATCTATACGGCTGTCAGCGATGAGGCCCGTGCGAAGAACAACATCGCGCGCCATGTGGGGACTATCAAGAAATATCAGGGACTGTCCATCTGGACTCCGAACATCAACATCTTCCGCGATCCAAGATGGGGCAGAGGACAGGAAACCTATGGTGAGGATCCCTATCTGACCACCCGCATGGGACTCGCCGTGGTGCGTGGTCTGCAAGGACCGGAAGACTATAAATACCGCAAGCTCTTGGCATGTGCCAAGCACTTTGCCGTGCACAGCGGTCCGGAGTGGAACCGCCACAGCTTTAATATCGAGAATCTGCCGGAACGCGATTTGTGGGAGACCTACTTGCCCGCTTTCAAGTCACTCGTGCAGCAGGGACATGTGGCAGAGGTGATGTGCGCCTATCAGGCGATTGACGGACAGCCCTGTTGCGCCAACACCCGTTATCTGCAGCAGATTCTGCGCAATGAGTGGGGCTTCAAAGGTTTGGTGGTGAGCGACTGTGGCGCCATCGGTGACTTCTTCCGTCCGGGCAGACACAACTTTGCCAAGGATGCGGGAGAATCGTCTGCCAAGGCGGTCATCGCAGGAACCGATGTGGAATGTGGCGGAAACTATGCCGCACTGCCCGATGCCGTGAAGGCAGGACAGATCACCGAGGAGCAAATCAACACTAGTGTGAAGCGTCTGCTGAAAGCCCGCTTCGAGTTGGGCGACTTCGACGATGAGTCGGTGAACAAATGGGAGCAAATCCCGGAGAGTGTCATCGCCTCGCAACCCCACAAGCAGTTGGCGCTCGACATGGCGCGTGAGTCGATGGTACTGCTCAAGAACAATGGCATCCTGCCCCTTGCCAAGCAAGGACAGAAAATCGTGGTGGTAGGCCCCAACGCAGCCGACTCCACCATGATGTGGGGCAACTATAACGGTTATCCCACCGAAACCATCACTATATTAAAAGGTATAAAGAACATGGTGCCCGGCGCCCGCTATGTGGGTGGCTGCGGTGTGACCCGCAACGAGGAGTTCGCCAGTCGCTACAATGAGATTGTGGCGCTCGATGGCAAGCCCGGACTCACCGTCACCTATTGGAACAACGAGAAGATGGAGGGCGAGCCTGTCACCACGCAGCGCCTTTCTGAGCCTGTGAACCTGAGCAATGGCGGTGCCACTGTGTTTGCTCCCGGTGTCAACCTCGAGCATTTCTCAGCCCGTCTGGAGGGAACCTTCCGTCCTACCCGCACCGAGTCTTTGCGTCTGCGCTTGGCCAACGACGATTTGGCCCGCCTCATTGTCAATGGCGACACCATCGTGGAGAGCTGGAAGTGGCGCGAGAAGGTGAGCGTCTTTGACAAGGAACTCAAGGTTGAGGCTGGCAAGGACTATCACATCCAGATAGACTATGTGCAGCAGGTGGCGATGGCAGTGCTCCAGTTCGACCTTGGCGCACTGTCCAACATGCCGGTCAACGAGTTTGTGAAGAATGTCGGTGATGCCGATGTCGTGGTCTTCGTCGGTGGCATCTCTCCTCGTCTTGAGGGTGAGGAAATGAGCGTCAAGGAGCCAGGCTTCAAGGGCGGCGACCGCACAGACATCGAGTTGCCCGAGGCACAGCGCCGTGCCATTGCCGCGCTGCATGCAGCAGGCAAGAAGATTGTCTATGTCAACTGCTCGGGCAGTGCCATCGCTTTGGTGCCGGAGGATGCCAACTGTGACGCTGTGTTGCAGGCTTGGTATGGCGGTGAGCGTGGCGGACAGGCTGTGGCAGAGATTCTGTTCGGCGATGTGAACCCGAGTGGAAAACTTCCGCTTACCTTCTATAAGAATGTGAACCAGCTTCCCGACTATGAGGATTATCGCATGGAGGGTCGCACCTATCGCTACTTCCACGGCGAACCGCTCTATCCGTTCGGATATGGTTTGAGCTACACCACCTTCAACTTCGGCAAACCGAAGTTTGACAAGAAGTCGCAGACCGTGACTGTGGCAGTGAAGAACACTGGCAAGATGGACGGAACGGAAGTGGTGCAGCTCTATCTGAAGCGTGTCGACGACAAGCAGGGTCCCATCAAGACACTCCGCGGCTATCAGCGTGTGGCTGTGAAGCAGGGCGAGACTCAGACAGCAGCCATCAAGATGAACCGTGAGGACTTCGAGACTTGGGATGCCCAGACCAACACCATGCGTGTGGTTCCCGGCAAATATCAGTTGATGGTAGGTTCGTCAAGCCGTCAGCAAGACTTGCAGACCATAGAAGTGAATATCAAGTAAAAGACTCCCTCATAGGGTAATTATAGTTCAACAAAGGGGTAAATATGGGCAGATTCTCCATATTTACCCCTTTTGCCATAATTATTCCCCCACGTTCCACCCCGTTTGTCTGTACTTTTGCGGCAGAGAGAAGAGAAATGCATAAAGTTTTATATAATAACGAAAGTTTTAAATAGGTAATTGGTTTAACACGGCAGTGGCATTTGAAGGGCGCTTCAATATGCCGCTGTTTTTTATTTGCACTACCTTTTAATAAGGTAAGGCTGCACTCGGGAATAAAAAATGAATAAATTCCTTTTTATATTCCACTCGTTTGCACTACCTTTAGATAAGGTAGGCGGCGTCTCAACAAAATAAAAGAAAATGTGATTTTCTTTTTGTTTTGTCTTCGACTTGCACTACCTTTGCACCCGCAAAGAGATAATTATGGAACCTACACACAAGATTAACAAGGTCAGCCTGCGTAATCTCCAAATGGAAGACTACGACCAGCTTAACAAGTCGTTTAAACGCATCTATGCCGATTCGGATGTGTTCTGGACCAAGGCACAAATCAAGAAGCTCATCACCATTTTCCCAGAAGGACAAGTGGTCATCATTGTGGACGACAAGATTGTCGGCTGCGCTCTTTCCATCATTGTCGACTACGACATGGTGAAGGGAGACCACACCTACGCACAGGTGACGGGCAACGAAACATTCAACACACACAACCCCAAGGGCAACATCCTCTACGGCATCGAGGTGTTCATCCATCCCGACTACCGCGGACTCCGCTTGGCACGCCGTATGTATGAATACCGCAAGGAACTCTGCGAGAAGCTCAACCTCAAGGCTATCATGTTCGGTGGACGTATCCCCAACTACCACAAGTATGCCGACACCATGCGCCCCAAGGAATATATTGACAAGGTGCGCTCGCGCGAAATCTACGACCCCGTGCTCACCTTCCAGTTGAGCAACGACTTCCATGTGCGCCGTGTCATCCGCAACTATCTGCCCAACGACGAGGAGTCGAAACACTGCGCCACACTGCTCCAGTGGGACAACATCTATTATCAGCCACCTACGGACTCCTATGTGGACAAGAAGCCGACGGTGCGCATCGGACTCGTGCAGTGGCAGATGCGACCCTATCATTCTGTCGACGACCTGTTTGAGCAGGTGGAGTTCTTCGTGGACTCTGTGTCTGACTACAAGAGCGACTTCATCCTCTTCCCCGAATATTTCAATGCCCCGTTGATGGCGAAGTTCAACGACATGGGCGAGGCACAGTCTATCCGTGCCATGGCGCAGTATACCGAGGAAATACGTGACCGCTTCCGTGAGCTTGCCATCAGCTACAACATTAATATCATCACCGGCAGCATGCCCTATGTCAAGGAAGACGGCGCCCTCTACAATGTGGGCTTCCTCTGCCGCCGTGACGGTTCGATAGACATGTATGAGAAGATACACGTCACTCCCGACGAGCAGAAATGCTGGGGACTGAGCGGCGGCAGCCGTGTGCAGACCTTCGACACCGACTGTGGAAAGATCGGCATCGTCATCTGCTATGACGTGGAATTCCCCGAACTCTCCCGCCTGATGGCTGCCGACGGCATGCAGATACTCTTCGTGCCGTTTATGACCGACACCCAGAACGCCTACTCCAGAGTGCGCGTGTGTGCCCAGGCCCGTGCCATCGAGAACGAGTGCTATGTGGCTATCGCCGGCAGTGTGGGCAACTTGCCCCGTGTGCACAACATGGACATCCAATATGCCCAGTCGGCAGTGTTCACCCCTTGCGATTTCGCCTTCCCCAACGACGGCAAGCGCTCGGAGGCAACCCCCAACACGGAGATGATTCTCGTCTCGGATGTAGACCTCAACCTGCTCAACGAGCTTCATACCTATGGAGCCGTGCGCAACCTCCGGGATCGCCGAAACGACCTCTACGAACTCAAGATAAAGAAAGCCGCCACCGAATAGGGCGGCTTTCTTTTTATCCATTCTGCCCTTGGACGGAGGGCCTGTTGTTAAATATTTATTGCATATTCATGCGTTAATTGAAGATTGTTTTGTACTTTTGCACACGAAAAAGACACCATAACAATTTATAATGGACTGGTTTAACGGACTATTTGACATACATTCAGCTCTTCAAGCTACTGTAGTTCTATCGCTGATCATCACTTGCGGCCTCGTGCTGGGCAAGATTCATGTCAAGGGAATCTCCCTTGGCATCGCTTTCGTGTTCTTCTTTGGCATCATCGCCGGACACTTCGGCTTCAACATAGACCATAGCATGCTCGACTTTGCCGAGACCTTTGGTCTGACGCTCTTTGTCTACACCCTTGGTCTGTATGTAGGCCCCAACTTCTTCGGCTTGATGCGCCATGAGGGTGTGGCACTCAACTTGTGGAGCTTCGCTGTTGTCCTGTTGGGCACCTTGATGGCTGTGGGCATGTGCTATGTCACCCCCGTGTCGCTGCCCGACATGGTGGGCGTGCTCTGTGGCGCCACGACCAACACGCCGGCTTTGGGTGCCGCCCAACAAGCCTTGCAGCAGGCAGGACAGCCCAGCGGTGGCGCCGCCCTCGGCTGTGCCGTGACCTATCCGCTCGGCGTGGTGGGTGTGATTCTCGCCATGATGCTCATCAAGAAGCTCTTTGTCAAGGCATCGGACATGGTGCCCAAGTCAAGTGCTGACGACGACAACACCTATATCGCCCAGTTTGCCGTGATCAATCCTGCCCTTGCCGGCAAGACACTGCAGCAGCTCTCCGACATGACTCACTTGAAGTTCATCGTGTCCCGCGTCTGGCGGGGCGAGGAAGTGATTGTGCCTCTGGCTTCCACCCAACTGCATATCAACGACAATGTATTAGTGGTGATGACCCGCGACGAGGTGGGCGCCATGGAAATCTTTTTCGGCGAGCGGGTGCACAAGGACTGGAACAAGGAGAAGATAGACTGGAACGCCATCGACTCGCACGTGGAAAGCCGCGTGATTGTCATCACCCGTGCCGTGCTCAACGGCAAGGTGCTCGGTAGTTTGCGCTTGCGCGACACCTATGGCGTGAATGTGAGCCGTGTCATCCGTGGCGACGTGAAACTGCTTGCCACCGACGACCTGCGCCTGCAGTACGGCGACCGCGTGACGGTGGTGGGCGCACCAGAGGCCATCAACCATGTGGAGACCTTCCTCGGCAATGCCGTGCAGACCCTCAACGAGCCTAATCTCGGTGCCATCTTCTTTGGCGTGATGCTCGGTTTGGCGCTCGGCACCATCCCTATCAGCCTTCCGGGCATGAGCGCGCCGGTGCGTCTGGGTATGGCTGGTGGTCCGATTATCGTCGGCATCATTGTCGGCTCCTTGGGACCGCGCACCCATTTCATCTCCTATACCACCCGCAGTGCGTCGCTGATGCTGCGCAAGCTCGGACTCTCGCTCTATCTTGCCTGTCTCGGCTTGGATGCCGGTGGACAGTTCTTTGAGACGGTGGTCCGCCCCGAAGGTCTGCTGTGGGTAGGCTTGGGCTTTATCCTCACCGTCGTGCCTGTGGTCATTGTGGGCGTGATTGCCCTGAAGACCAAGAAGTATGACTTCGGCACCATCTGTGGCATCCTCTGTGGTTCCATGGCCAACCCGATGGCATTGGGCTATGCCAACGACACCCTCAAGAGCGAGCATGCCTCGGTGAGCTATGCCTCCGTATATCCCCTCGGCATGTTCATCCGTGTGGTGATAGCCCAGATATTGATTATGTGCTTCGTGTAGAAGACAAGAGAATATAAACCATTGCCGCTTGGCAACGTTAAAAAATGAAAACCCATGCAAGTTTCTGCGTGGGTTTTCATTTTGTCTATAGAAACACCAAAAAACTATAGACAATATGAAAAGTAAGAATATCCTTTATTTGATGCTCGGCCTGTTGGCGACCTTGAGCATCTCGTCGTGTGACGATGATGACGACAACCGCAACTATGTGATTTGCCCTGGTCCTGCGTTGGAACCCTATAATGCCTTGGTGACCGTGAAGCCCAATGCGGAAAATACCTCGGTCTATTTCCAACTCGATGACAAGACCACCGTGTTCCCTTCCAACCTTGCCAAGTCGCCCTTTGGCACCAAAGAGGTGCGGGCGCTCGCCTATCTCAAGAATGTCAACGACAAGACTGAAGGCTACGACATGACAGCCTTTGTGAGCAGACTCGACAGCATCCGCACCAAGGACATGGCTGCCAACCTCGGCGACAACAATGCCAAGACCTATGGCACCGACCCGGTGGAGATTGTGAAAGACTGGGTGACGATAGCCGAGGATGGCTATCTGACGCTGCGCTTCCGCACCAACTGGGGCGGCATGAAGACCCACTTCATCAACCTTGTGGCGACCAATCCCGACAAACCCTATGAGTTGACACTCTATCATGACGCCAATGGCGATGCGGACAACTATGCCGCCGATGGTATTGTGGCTTTCCGCCTCACCTCTCTGCCCGACACGGAAGGGAAGACGGTGGACTTGACCTTGAAGTGGAACTCATTCAGCGGTGAGAAGACCGCCACCTTCAAATATTGCTCACGCAAGCAGACGGGTAAACTTGACATCAAAACGTTAAATCCCGCCTCGCTTGAGGTCGGTAACATGGCGGGCAGCCTCACTTCCGCAAAATATTACTAATATCTCTCTGTAGATTCTTTATATTTATATTGCATTTAATCTGGAGCCCCATGGGATGTGAATCTCATGGGGCTTGTTTTGTCTGTTTGGGGCGGAAATCTTCTCTTTTTCCATAAAATGCACTTTTTTTGAAAATATTTCCGAAAACCGTGCCCGATTTTCATGTTCGTGCGTATTCTATTAGAAAAGAGAGTATGAAAGTTTTAAGATTAATTCTAATTTTATGGGCGGTTTGTGGTTTCGAAATGAAAGCAATTTCCCAAGATGAAATAGACATTTCGTATTATTGCTTGATGCGAGATGCCCAAGAGGATGCTCTGCCACAATCTTCCTATAAGATGTTGCAGATTTCTGGCGACAAGTCTTATTTCCACAACGATTACGTCCACCATGACACCTATGAAAAAGGGTTTCTTGATCCGATGTTAGTGTGGAAAAATGTCTCGCAAGAGGGCCAACTGACCTTTGCCGGAGTAATCGGAAGTTACGGGTTCTATTATCGGGAACCCATTCCGGCCTTTGATTGGGAGATGATAGACCGAGATTCTGTGGTTTGTGATTATCCGTGCAAGATGGCGCGAACCACCTTTCGGGGAAGAACTTGGACGGTGTGGTATTCGTATGACATTCCGTGCAGTGATGGTCCCTGGAAACTTTGTGGTTTGCCAGGCATTATTCTCAAGGCGACGGATGCCAAAGGCGACTTCTCTTTTACTGCCTATAAAATAGCGAAAGGAGAAACATCCACATTTAAAGAGCTTCTTGAAGGAAGAAAGAAGACTACACCGAGTCAATATGTCAAAAATCTCGTATTCTGCAAAAAAGACCACGATGGGTTCGACAAGGAAATGACGGGAGAGGAGTCCCAAAGTTCGTTTTTTGACGAGATGGGGCGTCCCATTAGTCTGTATCCTTCCCAAACCGCTTGCTTGATAGAAAAATATTAACCTTTAAAAATTACGACTTATGAGAAGAGAGATATTGGTTTTATTGCTGTTGTTGGTGACAATGGCTGCGGCTGCGCAAGGACGGAAAATCAGCGGAAGGGTGGTGGATGCTGAAGGCAAACCCTTGATGTCGGTTTCCGTGTTGCTGCTCAACGACAAAGGCGGGCATGTGAAGTTCGCCAAGACAGACAGTAAGGGCAATTTCTCTCTTTCTTTGCCAGACGGCGTGTCGGCGTCGAAAATATCTTTTAACAGCGTGGGCTACAGCAAATGCACGCTCAATCTTGACAATTTCCTGAAGGGAGACAAAGTGATGAAGATGGCGGAGCGTGTGCAGACGCTGAGAGAAGTGGAGGTGAAACCCGTGTTGTTCCGCGTCAAGGGAGACACCATCATCTATTCCGTGGCAGGACTGCGGGAGAAGCAAGACCGCACCATTGAGGACGTGATAGCCCGAATTCCCGGTATCAAAGTGGACATCAATGGAAAAATAACGTATAAAGACGCCGCGATTTCCAAGTTTTATGTCGACGGCAAGGATGTGACGGGCGACCGTTATGCCATGATCAGCAAAAACCTTTCCACCGACAAGGTGGACAGCGTGGAGGTGTTGCAACATCATCAGCCCATCAATGCCCTCCGCGGAAAATCGTTCAGCGAAGCCACAGCGCTCAACCTTGTGTTGAAACCCGGCGCACGTGGACAGTGGAACGGCACTCTGGACGTGGGGTTGGGCTATGCCTTGCAACGTCCTTGGAACTGGAACCATAAAATCCGCCTGGCAGAGATGTTTTTTGGCCTCCGCCTGCAAAGTGTCAATATGTATAAACACAACAACACGGCAGAAGACGTGGCTGCCGAGGTGGATTACTCTTCCCACTCGTTGGTCAGTAGTCCTTTGAACAATCTTATCTCTATAGGACGGCAACGCTATGGATTCAACAACAGCCACATGCTGGCAACCAACTGGCACTTGAATGGAAAAGGAAACTCAGAATGGCGTCTGCAGATTACGGGCTTGTGGGACAAGTCCACGAGCCACAGCTATTCAGAACAGACCTATCTGGACATCGGCGACACCAAGGTGATGTCGCAAGACCGTCGTGCCAATGCCTATGTCAGTGATTGGAATGCGGAATTGTATTATAACTTCAATGGCAATCATTTTCATTTCTCCAATACGCTTCAGGGAAATTTGAATTTCGACCATTCCACAGCCGAAACCCGCTTGAATGGAGTCGTGCGCCGGGAACGTGTCTTGCCCCGCAAAAGAAGTGTGTGCGACAACATCTCTATGACGATTCCTACAGGGCAAGCCAGACAAACAGTGTCTTCCACGATAAACTATGCCTACTTTCCGGGCATCTTGCGCCTCTATAATGGGACGGACGAGACCTTGAATATGAAGGCTTTGGAATGGGATTTGGAACATAGGATGGACTTCTCGGTAGGAGGAAAATGGTCGTTCAGCATGACCACCTCTTATAAAATGAAGCGCAACAACGAGTTTGTCGCCTACAACGACACGATAGGCGCCGTGCGGTATCAAGAAGACCAGGTGAAATTGGAGCCTTTCCTGCAATGTTGGGCAATCAAGAAAGTGAATTTCAAACTTTCCTGTGATTTGACTTGGCTTTCGCGACGATTGGATACAGATGTGGACAACCGCTTGTATGCGACACCGGACGTGGGCATAGAATGGCGTCCCGCACGACTTTGGAAATTGTCTGCCGGCTATTCCCATTCTTTCTCTCCGAGCGGATTCGAGATGAACGCTTTGCGCACCTACACCTCTTATAATTATGCTTCCAGCGGGTCCGGTGTCAACAACCATTCCACGGGTGACTATGCGAAAGTGAATTTTGCATACGGCAATATGGGGCGGGGTGGAATGCCTCGGTGGGCTATTCTTACGGGCGCACCAAGTTTTCCACCCTCTATGAGAGTGTGCTCAATGGCGGTGTGTATGTCCGGGAGATAGTGGGCGGCAACAATGTGAGCGAGACCCAATCGGTGAATGTCGGATTGTCGAAATCGTTTGACACCATGCGCACACGTGTCTCTTTAAGTGGCAGTTATAAATGGTCGGGCTACGACTATCTTTACAACAAGGAAATCTGTCGCAGCGCGATGAGAAACATATTTTCTTATTTCTCGTTGAGTATGCGTCCTTGTAGAATATTCAATTTAGTGGAAAAATCCACGTTTAGTTTCAGCCGGCAAAACTCCGTCAGCCGTTCCACGATTTACCGCAATTTCTTCCACACGCTCGACCTCTTCCTTACTCCAGGCAAGTTTGTGGCGGGCATGAAGAGCGACTGCCGCCATTCGGCTGACAACTCGGAAAAATTCTCTCTCTATTCTTCCGCCTATGTCTCTTATAAGACACAACAATATGAGTTGCGCCTCGATCTCAACAACCTTTGGGGCACAAACAAGCGCGAATATAAGTCGGTGTCCGTCCTTGGCACCTCCTATTCTGTCACAGAATTGCGCCCGCGCGAATTTCTTGCCTCCGTGTCTTTCTCTCTTTAGTGGGCGGTTTAAAACTGGTACATAGCGCTGGGCAATGGATGCCACCGCGGTGGGCATCTGTTGCCCAGGCTTGTGTACCAATTTTGGGCAAAATCTTTGCGACTGGACCCATGTAGGTTAATGTATGATTCATGTATGATTTTCCGAGAACCTACATGGTTGCTAACGCTCAGATTGTCAGTGTCTTAAGAGGTGATTTTAGCCCGTTTATGTAGGTATGTATGATTTTTTGCAAAAAAAAAAATATATATAGGCGGAAATCAGCGCCATGAGAAGAGACAAGGGTAGGGCTGTTTGGGGCTGTTCGTGTGCCATCATAGCGGGGAAAATAGCCGCTGAAATGTTAAAATGAAAGATTTTTTGAAGATTTTTGAAAAAATCGTGCCCGATTTTCCTTTTCGTGCGTATCTATTGGTAGGTACGTATAGAAAAGAGACAACTACACGAATAATTAATTTATGAAGAGAGAACAAAAAAGAAGCGTGTTCGCAGTGCTTCTTGGCTTGATGATTGCCTTGAATGTGCAAGCCCAAGACTTGAGCAAGAAGATGAGTGCGGCATTTAAAAACACCCCCATGTCTGAGGTATTGAAGACCATCGGCAAGAAGACGGGAGTGAGAGTGGAGTTCGCCTATGACGATGTGAGTCAGTATAAGGTGAACGCAGACCTGAAGCAGGTGAATGCTGAGGGCGCAGTGAGAAATGTCATTAGTGGCTATCCGCTGACCTACAAGTTGGCGGGTGGCAAGTTTATTATTGTCAGCAAGAGGTCTGCCGACGCAGCCAAGGCACCGACCCGGCAGGAGAGCCGTCCCCTGACCCAGAAATCATTGATGCAGGTGAAGGGACTGGTGGTCGACGAGGACGGCAACCCTGTGGCAGGAGCCGTCGTTTCCATGCGCGGCAAGCACGCCAGCACTCAGACCGACCTTGATGGACATTTCGAAATAGCCGTGCCCGAAGACTATAACGATGTGCTCACCTTTTCCTTTATTGGTATGCAGCAGGAAAAGGTGAAGATGTCGAAATCCAGAAACAAGCAGTTGCGTGTGGTGATGCATGAGAGCGCCGGCAACCTCGGTGAGGTGGTCGTGACGGGCTATCAGGTGCTCGATAAGCGCAGCCTGACCTCAGCTGTCACTTCCGTGAAGATGGCTGATTTGGAGCGTGCCGACATGAGTAGTCTGGACCAGATGCTGGAAGGCAAGATTCCAGACCTGTTGGTGACCAACAACTCTGCCGAGGTCGGCGTGGCACCGAAAATCCGTATTCGCGGAACCTCCACGATTGTGGGTAACCGTGAGCCACTGTGGGTGGTCGACGGAATTGTTGTGCAAGACCCTGTGGAGGTGTCTCCCGAGGAACTCAACGACCCCGACTATGTCAACCGCATCGGTAATGCCATTGCCGGTATCAACCCCCAGGACATCGAGCGTATCGACGTGCTGAAGGATGCCGCCGCCACCGCCATCTACGGAACCAAGGCAGCCAACGGTGTGATTGTCGTGACCACCAAGCGAGGAAGCGAAGGCAAGCCGCAGGTGAGCTACTCTGCCAACATTACCTACAAGCGCCGTCCGAGATACTCAGACCACTCTATCGACGTGATGACCTCCAAGGAGCGCATCCAATTGTCACGTGAATTGGCAGCCTCGCACTATCATTGGGATTCCAATGTGACCCTTGTGGGCTATGAGAAAGCGTTGACCGATCTCTATAACAAGAGCATTGACTATAACGAATTTGTCAACCAGGTGTCGGCGATGGAAAGCCAAAACACCGACTGGTTCGACCTGTTGTGCCGCGACAGTTGGTCGCAGCAGCACACGGCGAGTGTCAGTGGCGGTTCCAACCGCTCCAGATACTATGCCTCATTGGGCTACAACAAAGACAACGACGTGATCAAGACGAACAGCAACAAGCGCTACACCGCCTCGATGAACATCGACAACACGTTCAGCAAGTTGCTCACCACCTCGTTCACCTTCAACGGCTATCACACCGAGCGCAACTACTATCAGGACGGACTTAACCCCCTGGAATATGCCTATGGCGCATCACGTGCGATCAATCCGTTCAATGCAGACGGCACCTATGCCTTCTACAAGAAGAGAATGAACAAGGATGATGAATACAACTATAACATCCTCAACGAACTGGACAACAGCTACAAGAAGCAAGTGATCAATTCGTTTACAGTGACTGCCAACATGAAGTTCAACTTCACCAGTTGGCTTACCGGAAACGCCATTTTCTCCATGACCAACCAGAACACTGACATCGAAGGCTACTGGGGCGAGAGAACCGCCCATGCCGCCGTGTTGCGTGATTCGGAGTTTGGCGAGGAAATCAGATACAAGTCTAATTCCTTGATGCCACAAGGTGGAGAATTGTCGAAGACAAATGTGCGCGACATGAGCTACACCGCCCGTTTCCAGTTGGATGCCAACAAATATTTCGGCGAGGACGACAAGCATAATGTCTATGCCACCTTTGGTGTGGAAATCAACTCGGACAAGTATAAGAGCTACGCCACAGTGGCTCGTGGCTACTATCCCGACCGTGGCGAGACTTTCGTGAAAGACATCGACCCGACAGTCTATACCGGTTATGCAGCCTGGTTGGCAAGCAATGTGCCGACTGTCACCGACGACCTCAGCAATAAGTTCTCCACCTATCTGTCGCTGACTTATGCCTACAAGCGCTTGTGGCGTGTGAACCTCAATGGCCGTATCGACGGCTCCAACAAGTTTGGTGACCGAAGCAACGACAAGTTCCTGCCTATCTGGTCGCTCTCCGGCAGCTACGACCTGAGCAGTCTGGTCAAGGCAAAATGGGTGGACTATGCCTCGGTCAAGGCGTCGTTCGGTTTCCAGGGCAACATGCTCGACAGCGAGTCGCCGGTGATGACCATCAAGAAAGGCACCATGGACAGCTATTACAACGAGTATGTATCGACCATCAAAGCTCGCCCCAACCCCGATTTGAAATGGGAAAAGACCACCTCTTATAATATTGGTCTCGACCTGAGCCTCTTCGACCATGCTCTCGAGATGGACGTTGAAGCCTATTACAAGAAGACCAAGGACGCCTTCATGACCAAGAAAGTGTCAAATGTGAACGGCGTATCTTCCTATACAATCAATGGCGGCGACGTGGTGAACAAGGGTTACAGCTTCGACATCACCTACAATGCCATCCGCAACAAGAACTTCCGTTGGACCCTGTCCACCTCTATCTCCAAGGTGATCAACTCCATCAAGTCGCGTCCCGATTCACAGACCTACGACTTGAATGACTTCCTGGACGGAACAGCCGTGGTGGAGGGCAAGGCCATCAACACCTTCTACAGCTACAAGTTCATCGGCTTGAGCCCGAAAGATGGCGGTCCTCTCTTTGACGACTACGCCGACAACCAGGCAGCCCTGCGCGGCTTGAGCAAATACGATGTGTTCACCACCGTGCTGGAGGCATCGGGCAAGCGCGACGCCGACATCCAGGGAAACCTGACCAACACCTTCCGCTACAAGAACTGGCGAGCATCCTTGACCTTGGGCTATAGCCTGGGAGCCAAGACCCGTCTCTTCGCCATGTATGGCAGCGCTGCATCAAGCAAGGCTTATGGCACAGCGATGTATCCCGAGAAGAACTACAGCCGTGACTATATGAAGCGCTGGATGAACCCCGGCGACGAGAAGAAAACCAATATTCCCGCTTTGATCTCCTATGGCACAGAAGCCTACTGGAAATATACCACCTATTGGTCGATGAGCAATCAGACCACTTATGCCGATATTCCGACCATTGCAGAGAACTATTGGGATATGTATGACTATTCAAACGTTCGTGTGGTCAGCGCCGACTATCTGAAGTTGCAGAGCGCCAGCATCACCTATGAGATGCCGTCAGACCTGCTCAACCGGGTGGGATTCCAGCGTATCGCCCTCACCCTGTCGGCCTACAACCTGTTCTGTATCTGCGACTCCAAGCTCAAGGGACAGACACCGACCCAGGGCGGATTCTCAACCATCCAGCTCAGCGACCGTCCAAGCTTTGCCTTGGGACTCAACATCATCTTCTAAACAAACAAAGAGAATATAAACAATGACACACAGAATCTTAAAATATATCATGGCGGCATTGGCCGTCTGCCCGTTGGCTTCGTGTACGGATGGTTTCCTGAAGGAATATTCCCAGGACCTCAGCCGTGTGCAGACCGTCAGCGACCTCAACGATTTGCTGGTGGGCGACTGCTATCTGCCCAAGGGACTTTATAGATATGAAGGCTACCAGTATTATGTGGACAATCCCAACTATGCCATGCTCCATTTCCTGGGCGACGAGTTGACCGAGAACCCGTCGGCAGAGGGAGAAAACGATGTGATGGATGCCCGAGAAACCTATTTCCCTTACTACACATGGCAGCAAAATGCCTATGTGGATGTGAAGGGAAAGTCCACACTGACCAATGACGAGGACAATTACTGGACGTTGGCGTATGAGAAAATCAACAACTGCAACATGGTGTTGGAATCGGCAGACGAACTTTCACCCCAGTCAGAGACCGAAAAGATGCAGCTGAGACGGGTGAAAGGCGAGGCTTATTTCCTTCGTGCTTTCTACTATCTCACCCTTGCCAACCTCTATGGCAAGCCTTATGCTCCATCCACGGCCAAGACCGATTTGGCGGTGCCAGTGAAGACCTCAGGCAATGTGGAGGACAAGGAATTCAGTCGCGCGACGGTGGCTGCTGTGTACGACCAGATCATCGCCGACTTGAACGAGGCAGAAAAGCAGTTTGAGGGAAACACCGAGAAACTGAGCATCTATCATGCCAATATGGAAGCGACGTATATTCTGCACAGCCGTGTGGCGCTCTATATGCAGGACTGGCAGACTGCAGCCGACTATGCCAAGAAGGCACTTGACAAGGACGACTATCTGCAGACCACCATCGGCATGGGCAGCGATGTCTACCCCATCAGCAAGGACAACCAGGAAGTGGTCTATTCTAACGGCTCTTCTTGTTTCGGCAATCTCATCTTCAGCAAGCCAAAAGCAGATCCAGAAGATGAAGACGATTACCGTCCTGTATGGATTGTGTCGGATGACGTGTACGACCTGTATGCGGACAACGACAGCCGCAAGACCACCTATGTCACCACGGAGGACGATCTCTTTGACCATCATCCCACCTATCATAAGATAGACAACAGCAGAGCCTCATACAATATCTATAAAGGCGTGAGCGATGTGTTCAGCATCCGAACCGCTGAAGCCTATCTCAACATGGCGGAAGCCAAGGCGCAACTGGGGGAGGACGGAGAAGCCTGCAAGTGGTTGGACAAACTGCGAGACACCCGTATCTCGGACAACACGCCCCTCCATCTGTCGGGTGAGGAACTGGTGAACTTTATCCGTGACGAGCGTGAGCGAGAGCTGTGCTTTGAAGGCCATCGTTGGTTTGACCTGCGCCGTTATAGCGTGGATGCCAGATATCCGTTCAGCAAGGAAATTGTGCACACCTACACATCTTTTTCCTTTTCCTATGACACCTACAGCTATGTCAAGAACTATACGAAGTACTATCGTCTGGAGAAAAACGACGCAGCCTATGTGCTCGACATTCCACGACTTGAGCGCGACTTCCAGCCTTCTATCGGAAGCAACCCCCGTCCGGAGCGTCCTGCGTTTGAAACAACATTGTATGACGAACAATATTAAAGCAAGCAAAGATGAAAAATATATTTAAAGGAATGGTGCTGGCGCTGTTGGTGGCAGGAGGATTCGCCTCCTGTTCCGATAGCGAGGACACCACACCAAGTTATGAGGATGCCAACGGCTATGCACCAGCCGACAACGACAATAGCGAGACGGCACAGCTGCGACGCCAATTCAAGGAACAGACAGGAAGTTATCTGCTTTTCACCGACACACTCAGCAAAAAACAGGTGTCTGTCGATGCCTTTGGCAAACCGGTATATGATGTGGAAATGATGGACATCACCTACAACATGATGGGTCTGAGTGACAATGAGTATCGTTGTACCTACAAGTATATCACCGATACGGACAGACAGAGACGCGCCGTACAAGCATTTATCGACAATTTGGGAACCCGTCTTGGTAAAATCGCTCCATTCTCGGTGCTGCTCGTCGATTCCATCTCCCAATGGACTCAGAACGACAAGAAAGTGTATGTCCTCTACAAGAAGAATCCGCATCCAGTCTTCATGATGGGCCCCAGCTGTTGTGTGGTCAGTCTGAATGGGGATGATGCATTTACACAGGACGGCTATTTCGACAGTATGCTGGAAACCATTCTCTACTCCAATTTGAAAATCAATAGTGATCAGCTTGAGGAATATTGGGCGCCAGTGAAAGATTTGATTAATAGATATAAGGACGATTTAGGATACGACTTAGGCTATAACCAAGAACTGGCAAGATCTCTTGGATTCCTGAATGATTGGAACAAGTACTTTTTCTGTACCAAGAAAGACAACGACTTGAAAGACTATGTCCATGCGGTTTGCACCTATAGTCTGGAGCAGTTTGAGGAAGAGTATGAGGCATATCCTGTCTGCATCTCCCGTTTCAAGATTCTCAGAAACTATATACTCTCGTTGGGCGTGAAACTCGACAAGTAATAAACAAAACAAAAGGAAAGAACAATGAAAAGATATATGTTGATGACTGTATGGGTGGCCCTGCTGACCTTAGGGCTTACCTCATGCAGCGACGATGACAAATTGCCGGTGGTGGTGCCTTCTGCTACGGGCACCATGCAGGACAATGATGGCAACGAATATCATTGGGTGAGAATCGGCAACCTGGACTGGATGACGGAAAACCTGCATTGCGGCACTCCGCTTTATGATGATCTGGACAATGACAGATGGGGCAACTATTATTCGCTCAGTTGGAAGGGCGACCGGGAGTCACTTATCGAACACTATAACCGTTTCGGCAACTACTATTCTTGGCAGGAGGCGATGGACAACGCTCCGGAAGGATGGCGACTGCCTACCGATGAGGATTGGAAAAATCTGGAAATGGCGCTCGGCATGAGCAAGAGCGAGGCTGACAAGGATGGCTGGAGAAACGGCGCTTCGCAACTGATGACACAGTCGACCGACGGCACCGGGCTGGACTTCCGCTATGGTGGTCAGGTGTGCTATTTCAGTTGGTCGGTGACCGTCTACCATGATTATGATTACGGCTACTACTGGACGGGCACAAGAGACGACGTGAACGATGAGCCTGCCTCCTATGCACGCGCCATCACACCAAGCAAGAACGCTGTGAACAGAATCCATGTGCTGCATGAGCAGCATTTCCTCAGTGTGCGCTATGTGCGTGACGCAAAGTGAAAACCTTATACAGATAAACAATAATGAAAACAAAATTAGTAATGCTGTCCATGCTGCTGACAAGCATGGCAGTGAAGGCCCAGACACCAGTAACCATCACCGGTAAGCTTGTCGGCCTGAAAGACAGCTGCAAGGTGGCTGTGATGGAAGACGATGCCTACAAGGAAAAGAATTTAGGCTCGGTGGCATTTGTCGGAGAAAACTTCTCGGTGGATGTCAAGGCAAAACTTCCTAAGTTGGTGCGCTTGTCTTTCTCCATGAAGACAAACAAGGGAAAATGGATGCGCTATTCGTCAGTGCGCATGATGCTGGATGGAAAGTCTGTCCAGTTGACTGCCCCTGTTGAGGCGCTGAAGCAAGACTGCTCCAACAAGATTATCGAGAAGTCGTGCACCATTGTCGGTGGAGAATGGCAGAAACAGTATCAGGAATATATGGACTATATGCGTGATGCGGAAATCTGTTCCGACAGCCTCGGCTATGTGGCAGCCCGACTTTGGTTTGCCAACAATGGCGATGACAACAAGATTGTCAAGGAAAGAAAGGCTGAGGACGATGCCAAGCGGAAAGTGGACGAAATGTCCAACAACTTTATCCTGCTTCACCCAGACTACGCCATTTCCGCTTGTCTCGTAGCCCAGAAGGCTTATGAGCCGTTCACCTATACGATAGACGATTTCAACAAGTATTACAAGGCTATCGAGAACAATTCGGACACCACACACGTGAACTTTGTCAAGCGCAACCACGACTTGATTCTCAAGCAAGCCATGGGCGCTCCATACTATGACTTCGAGGCAAAGGCCAAGGACAACAGTATGGTCAAATTGTCCTCGCTGATGAAGAAAGGCAAATACACACTCATCGACTTCTGGGCTTCCTGGTGCGGACCATGCCGGGCTGCCATTCCGAAGGTGAAAGCCATGTCGCAGAAGTATGCCGACAAACTGCAGGTGATCTCCTGCTCCGTGGACGAGAAAGAGGAAGCTTGGCGCAAGGCTGAAAAGGAAGAGAACATGCCTTGGCCCCAACTGATGGTGCTCAAGAAGACCTTCAGCAATGGTGTGGCTCAGGCCTATTCTGTCTACAGCATCCCACGTCTTGTGTTGCTCAGTCCGGACAACAAGATTGTGTGTGTGACAAACAAACCAGACGACATAAACGATAAACTTAAATGAAAAACTCTCTCTACAATTATTTGTGTGTAGCGCTTGTGGCCACGTGTGTGGCTACAGGCGCTTTTGCCCAGTCTTTCACCGTGAAAGGTAACATCAAGGGCATTAAGAATGGAACTAAAGTGAGTCTGCGCAGTCGGGAAAACGGCAAGCAGATAACCTGTAGCACATTGTCGAAAGGCAGTGCGTTCGAACTTAAAGGCACGGTGAAATCGCCGATGCTGGTGGAAATCGAAATCAGCGACAAGCCACAGAGCGAATACAAACAAGGAGACTATCCTGAGGATCGCGGTGTCAAGTTCATGTTGGAAAACGCCAACTATACAGTGAGCGCAGCCTGCATGGACAGCGTGCCCCGCAATTTCATCATGGACGGCACTGCACTGCCACAACTGCCCAACGTGACCATCAATGGTGGCGAGGCACAGCGACAGTATCAGGAATGGTTCAAGACCACCTATCCACAGCAGTTGGCACAGGCCCTGGCAAATACGGCTCTCCGTCACGAACTCTATTTCTCTGGAAAGAAGAAGTCGGAAGTGGACACTGCCACAACCAATCGCTTGGAGGCAGCCTATGACAAGGCTACAGAAGAACTGAACAAGGTGAACGCTGACTTCATTGCAGCTCACCCCAACTATGCCATCTCCCTGCAACTGCAGCAAGAGAAGACCTCACGGCCTTTCGTTTACAGCGTGGCAGAACTGGACGCAATGCTGAAGACTTTCGCCGGCAACTATGACAAGGCCCGTTTGGCAGAGTTTACAAAAGCCGTGAACGACCTGAAGAAATTCCCCAAGGAGGCACAGTACCGCAATCTTCCCTTGGAGACTCCCGACGGCACCAAGACACAGTTGACCGACTGTATCGTGAAAGGCAAGTATAACTTCATCGACTTCTGGGCATCCTGGTGTGGTCCCTGCCGTGCCGCTATTCCGAGTGTGAAGGAAATGTATAAGCGCATGAGCGATAAGGTGAACATCATCAGTGTATCGGTGGACAGAAAGAATGCCGATTGGCAGAAGGCGCTGAAAGAGGAAAACATGCCTTGGAAACAATACGTTGTTCCCGCAGAAGGCATGAACAAACTCACCAGTGAGTATATGCTCCAGTTCGTTCCAACCCTGATGGTAATCGATCCGGAAGGAAAGATTCAAGTATATGTGAACGACCCTGCTAAGGCGCATCACTATTTGGAAGAACATGTGAAATAACTCCAATAAAAGGAATACAGAAAAGAAAAGGCGACACTTCAAAGTGCCGCCTTTTCTTTTCTGTATCTTGTTGTCAGTCTATGCTGATTTGATTGTCATGATAAGTGACCTTGCCTTTGTTCAGGCTGTTGAGAATCTCCACGATGTCTTGGATGCCGTCGTTCTTGGGGGCGGCAAAGAACAGGCGGGTGTTCATCTTCTCGGGATCGTTGAACACCACGCTGACATTATACCAACGTCCAATTTCCTGGGCAATGGACAAGAACGTCTCGTTGTCAAAATAGAAATCACCATTGCGCCACGCCGTGAACCGTTCGGTGTCGACCTCACTGACATGGAGAGCTTTTCCGTTGAAGGTAGCATCCTCTCCGGGAATGATGTCGCAAAGCGCGTGCTGAGTGCTCAACTGCACCTTGCCTTCTATTAAGGTGATGTGGGTATCATTGGGCTTGTAGGCTTTCACATTGAATTCTGTGCCCAATACTTTAGTGCTGACACCCGCTGTTCTGACGATGAAAGGATGTGCCGCATCGTGTGCCACATTGAAGTATGCTTCTCCAGTCAAAGTGACTTCACGAGTCTTGCTGCTGAAATGTTCAGGATAGACGAGCTTGCTGTCAGCGTTGAGCCAAACCTCTGTGCCGTCGGACAGTGTGATTTCAGCTGTGGCACTTGAGGGAGTCATCAGCGTGTTGATGGTAGAAGTGTGGGAGACCGTATTGACCATGGATAGTTTGTTGCCGACCGATTGAGGTTTCTCATCCCCCTTTTGCAAGGTCACCTCTTTGATGTTTCCATCTGTTTTTGCCTCATAGGCAACGACAGCTCCTTCTGGCACGATGAGTTTCGACTCCTTTCCACGGAAGAAAAGGAAGACAAAACAAAGAATGGCTGCTGCGGAAAAGATGGCAGAGACATAGACAATACGGTGTCGTTTATGGTTTTTCTGCTCTTGCCATTCCCAAAAGTCCGCCATTTCCTTGACTGGATCAGGTTGGGGATAGGCTTGTCGGAGGAAGTGGTCGCGTAGGGCGATTTCCTCTTTCGTGTAGTCTTCTGTATGGTTGAAATGTGTGTCCATTGATGATGTTCTTTATAATAGATACGCAGAATCAGGAAAATCGGGTATCTTTTTTGTCTTTATAAATTTCTCTTAAGGTTTTTAAGGCTTTCGTGATGTGTTTTTTGACAGTACTTGTACTGACATGTAAGGCTTCTGCCACTTCTGCGTATTTCATCTGGTCCAGGTAGCACATCTTCAGTATCTTGTCTGTGGGAGGGGAAAGCTGCTTGAGCATCTGTTGAACCAACAGGTCGTCTTCACCCGTGTATTCAGAATAAAACAATTCTGCCTCATAAATGTAGTCTTCGGAATATTGCACTTTTTGCTGGGAATGGCGGAGAAGGTCGGCGGCCCTGTGGCGCACGGCGGTGGCAAGATAGGCATTCAGACTTTGCACATGAATGTCGTTAAGGTTTTTCCAGAGAGCGGCGAACACGTCGTTGAGGATGTCCTTGCACAAATTCTCGTCATTCACAAGGTGAAGGGCATAGTAATACAGCCGGACATAATGCTCGGCATATATCTGCTCAAACTGCTTTTTTCGTGAATGATCTTTTGGCATATTTCGCACCGCTCTCTCTTTGTTCTCTTGCAAGAATAATACTTCGGATGCAAAGTTAGTAATTTTTTATAAATCAAACGTGATGCTTGCCACCATTTCTCTTGGTCGCATCTCGGTGACGGCATAATTGCTGCCGAGGTCGGTGATGGATTTATACTCGCGCTTGTTGGTGCCCCATAGGTTGTTGCAAATGAGTTTCAGTTCATATTTCTTTGTCTTGAACGAGGCGGAGAGGTCGGAGAAAAGGCTGAATTTCTCAGACCCGTCGGCAGAGTGTCGACACTCGTTCTTCATGGCGAACACAAAACTACCAGGGGTAAGGAAGAGGTTGAGCTTATGACTGAAATTCCGGTAGAGGGTAGTACTGGCTATGGATGTCTGGCGACTTAGATAGAAGGTGGAATTCTCCTCAAAATTGAAGATGCGCAGAGGGCGCATGTTGAGATGGAACATCATGGAGAAATTCTGTCCCTTGCTGTCGCGTTTCACCTTGTCGTAAAGAATCTGATAGTTGCGCCATCCATAGTCGCAGGTGAGCCCAAGGTCGGTGCGCATACGGCGGAACCGATGGCCGATGGATGCTTGCACACTGTTGTTCTGGCTGCTGTTCTTCTCGTTAACGCTTTCCCGAATGTACACACCGCCATTCAAGGTGCTTTCATAAAGTGTGCTGAATTTGCTTGACGTGAAGTTATAGCTCACGCTTCCGTTCCATCCGTAGCCTGGCTGCTGATAGTTGATACGCAGACTGGCATTGTCTCCCGAGGAATGATTGTTCTTGCCTGTACCCGAGGTGGCGTAGTTGTAGGAAGTATAGACCCGCAGAGGGTCGGTTTCTTCAAAGCCACTGGGGGTGAACGTGTGTTGGTAGCTGGCAAGAAGCGTCCATGGATTTCTAAACAAACTGATTCTTGCTGTCGGTTGTGATATCCATCGGCGGTCTTTGTCCGTAGTCAAAGACTGGGACAACCACGACAATTTGTAGATGATGCTGGCATTGAAATTGTTGTGGAAATAGTTGATGGACGGATCAACCGTGATCATATCCTTCTTATAATGTGTGGATCCGATGGTGTCGTTGTAAGAAACGAATTCAGTCTTCCGCTCCATGTCGTATTCCAAAGATGCAGAGACATTGAACCTACTGGTAAGATTATACCTGTAAGAATAGTAACTGTCCCAAGTGGTGGACTTGAGGTTCAACCGCTCATCGTGGCCATTATAGAGCCTCATTTGTCCCGGCATATAACTGTGCTGGAATTCAGAGGTGATTGCTTGAGACCCTTTTTTGCTGTCGGCAAGAGTAATATTCAGTTGGTCATAGATTTTCCTTCTGCGAGGCAACACCCGTTCATAGGTTTCTCTTCCATTGAGCGCAGTCGTGGCATGGCTATGGTCATAGTTCAGCGTTCCTCTCAATTGGTTTAAAAGGAAAAAGTGTGGTCCGTTGTAGTTGTAGGTCAGTTCAGCCTTCCATTCGTTGGCATAACTTTGGGAACTGCGGTCTTCGGATATTTTCCCGCCATTGTCAATGTCGAGATAGGTTTGCTCTGAATAGCTGTGTGTGGTGGATTTGTCGAAAATCCATGAAAGCTGCAAGCGAAGATCTGTGTTTTTCTTGAATGTTGTGTGCCAGTTGGTGGCAAGCAGATGGGTGTTGTTGAATCCATACCACCCAGTGCCGATGCCGGAAAGATTGCTGAGTTTACTTGTCTCTCCGAAGTCGTACCCCATAGGGCCTAATTCCTGGATAATGTCCTCCCCAATGTTGTTGTGCTTGTAGATGTTGATGCTTTGCAGTTTGTTGCCAAGATACATCTCAACTAATCTAATCTTATGGTTCCATTTCCAAGGCTTTTGCAAGGTGAGTCCTGTACCGACCTCAGCAGTACCCGCCCAACGGAATTTTGCACCTGGCTTGATGATAAGGTTGAGGGCGGCGGCATCGCTGAAAGTTTTGCCCCGAAGAGCGTTGATAGGTTGGTGATGTTGCAGCACTTCCACACTGTCCACCTTGTCGGCAGAAAGGTTCTTGCTCACCATGGCATAGCTGTCTCCCGCCATATCCTTCCCATCCACATAGAATTTGTTGATAGGGGCATTGCGATACAGAATGGTTCCGTTGGTGCTCACCTTGATGCCTGGAATGCGGGAGATAACATCTTCGATGGTGCGGTCTTGCTTCTCCCGAAGTCCACTTACGGAATAAGCGATAGTGTCTCCTTTGATGCGAAACTGGTCGGGATGCACTTCCACTTCTCTTATCTCTTGCACTTTCTCTTGCATCTTTATGGTCTTGTCTCCTTTCGCAAAGGATGCAAGAGGTATATTCTGTCGGGCATAGCCCAAGCAAACGAAGCCTATTTTGCTTGCGGTTTTCCCTTCTGGAGTGGTGATGGAAAAGTTTCCCGATTTATCAGTACGGGTAAAGGTGATATTGTTCCCTTTTTCGTTTAACAACAAAACTGAAACATTGGCCAAGGCCTTTCCTGAAGCGTCCGTCACATGACCGCTATAAACATGTCCTTGTGCCCAAAGCATGAGGGCGCAAAGCTGAAACAATATAAGCAGAACATATCTTTTGTTGTTTGACATAATGTAATAGTTTTGTTGTTTTTTGAGATATGTGTGATGCAAATTTACAGAGATTCATTGAGAAAAAGAAATTATTTTTGCACTTTCTTGGATATTTGTAGCTTTATGATTAATTTTGCGAGGCTTAATATTTACAGGATAATACCAATTAACTAAATATTTTATGAAAACGAGAGATTTGCTATTCAGGTATCTGTTGCCTTGTTGTTTCGCATCGCTTGTCGCTACAGGTGTGTATGGAAAAACAATAGGCAACTTGTCAAGAGAGAGTTTTAAGGTTCATGAGGAACGTGTGGCATCTGTTGATGGTACGGCGGAGAATTCTGATTTAGTCGTTACGACAGACACTCGCTATGCTCGTGGTGCGACAATGGCTTTCGCACGCATGACGGTTAAGGGCACTGGCATAAAAGAACGGGGCATTTGCTGGTCGGAGAAATCCGAGCCTACGGTAGAAGACAGTCATACGACCCAATATCTTGAGAACAATGGAAGAATCTATAGACTTGATGGGCTGACGCCAGCTACCATGTATTATATGAGAGCCTATGCCATTGATACGAATGGGAACGTGGCTTATGGTAACGTCATTAAGTTTTGTACCATTCCTCAAGGCTCTATATCCTATACCATTCGGGATGGTGGTGACGCCGATGCCATGGCTCGTATCACATCCGCAGTGAAAACGGCGGTGAACTATTGGAACAATCTCACTTCTATTTCCAATTTGACTTTGAGTGTAGGGTATGACAGTGGGGTGCCCACAGCGGAATGTTCTTATGGCGGATGGATGAGTGTAGGATCAAATTCGTCTTACCAGGCAACAGGAACAATTCTTCATGAGATGTTGCATGCTGTGGGTGTGATTCCTTGGGCTGACACGGAGTGGAGTCGCCATAATCTTCGTTCTTCTGTCAGAAGTGACGGTTACGGAACTGGCTATTGGTTGGGAGACCGAGTGACGGAAGTGCTGCGCTTTTGGGATAACAGTACCACCGAACGACTGAATGGAGACTATCAACACATGTGGCCTTATGGCATCAATGGCTCTTTTGAGGACACGGGCAAGGAAACGCTATACTTGGGAAATGGCTTGATATGTCAGGCTTTGGGAGAAGATGGCTTGCAGCAAACGTCTGAAAGTTTTGCTCGACCTTATTATTCTTTCACTCATCAAGACGGTCAGAAATATTATATTATGAGTGAGACGGATAATGATGGGGCTTATGGATTGTATCTTATTCCCGATGAAAAAGGAAATATTGTGTGGCGAACGATGAAGGCAGAGGATGTTGTCAAGAATGATAGCACCGCTTGGTACATGAGTTTCTCTCCACAGTCACAGTATTATCAATTGAGAAATGTAGCTACAGGTGATTATGTCAGCTATTCAAAAAGTGGCAGCAATGGCATAAAAATGACATCGGTGGCAGCACCGTCCGATGCTGAAGATTTTCAGTTGATGAAAGGTCGTGTGGATATTGTTATGGGGAAAACAAATACTCAGAAACGGGGCTATTGGATTGTTCATCCCGCGAGCAACTGGTCGCCACAATGTCTGCAACTGGACGACAATGGGGTGACTGAAGCGGCAACGTTTAATATTGCCAACGGCGCAACAAATCAGCGATGGACGATATTGACGCAAGACGAGGTCGCTTGTATGGAGCAAGACGCGATTACGGGATTGAAAGATGAAGTGGAGGATGCATTGTCTTCTCTTCGCAAACTTGTTGACACTCCTCATGTCGAGGATATCGCAGGAACAGACGAGCAAGTGAATCAGAAAATTTCTCAGATAGCAAAGGCTGTAGACAATCTCGTTGTGCCACAAGAAGCCCAACAGTTGATAGCGGAAGTCAAGAAAGCGACAACAGATTTCTTAAAGGGTGTTACGCCTTCTGATGCCTCTCATCCGTTTGATCTGACTTATATGTTGTCGAATCCGGGTATGGATGCTGCTGATGGTTGGTCTACGGCGCCAACATTGAGCTATTCTTGTGGAGAATTTTATGAGAAACGGGCTTATTTCGATCAGACAGTGTCCAATCTGCCTGCAGGAACATATCAATTCTGTGCCAATGCCTTTCAACGTCCGGGAAGTTATTCTGAGGTATATGAGCCTTACTTGAATGGAACGGATAATATCACGGCAAAATTGTCCGCAGGTACAGAGAAGGTGAATTTATGCAATATATGTAAGGATGCGCAGACTCAAAAACTTGGAGGCAGCGAAGTGGAAGTGACGAGTGGACTTTACGTACCAAACAATATGGAGGCTGCAAGCTATTATTTTGCCAAAGGCTTGTATGAGAATAAGGTGACAACAGTCCTCAATGAAAATGGATCATCTTTGAAAGTTGGTTTGATTATTTCATCCGCACCTTCCAAGTATTGGTGCATATTTGACAACTTCAGATTGCTTTTCTTTGGAAGAATGTCTAAAGACGCGGTGACGGGAATAAAAAAGCCAATAGTGTCTACCTATAGAAATGGTAAAGTGTTTACAATTGATGGACGCTATATCGGGCAAGACAAGCGTTTGGAAGATTTGCCTAAGGGCATTTATATTGTAGACGGTAAGAAATATGTGAAGACCCGTTAGATGTCTAAGGGCGACAATTTTTATGACCAGCTTCCTCTGAAGTTAAAATTATGGTCAAAATAGAAATAATATTGGTGTTCTTTTGGCATGGTCGTTCATTTATACTATCTTTGTGGTGTTAAACACAAAGATAGTATAAATGAAAAACTTTTTATCTTTTTAGGGCTGTTGAGCATGTTCTCTTTAGTTAGTCCAACCCCGATGTGTGCCCAAGGTGAAATCTCGGCATATTATACAATTCGTTTTGGTCAAAATCGTTTATCAGACAAATGAATATGAACAGAGCTATACTGCTTGTTTTTTTCTGCTTTTCTTTTATTCATGTCTTTTCTCAAGAGAAATCCATCTTGACAGTTTCTTATGACTGCTTGTATCGGACAAGTGAAGAGCAAACAGAGCCATTTCATGGTACATGGATATTGAATCATGGTGAAACTTCCTCTCAGTATTATGGTAAGTCAGAAGTGGTTAACGGCATTCTGTTTGATCATTCAGGAATGTACCGAATTTACAAGAATCTTCCAGAAGTGAATCGGCTTACTTTTCGTGAAGGATATGCAGAAAAATATTATTATACTGAAGATATGCCAAACTTCAGTTGGGAAATGCTTGATGGGGATACTACGATTTGTAGCTATTCTTGTCAAAAGGCTGTCACTCATTTTAGAGGAAGGACTTGGTATGTTTGGTATTCTGTTGATTTGCCATATAATGATGGGCCTTGGAAGTTGTGTGGATTGCCAGGACTTATTATGAAGGCGGAAGATTCAAAAGGAGATTATTCTTTTACAGCTTCCAAAATAGAAAAAGGAGGGGAAAATATTCGATTAGATATCAAGGGATACAAGAATATAAAGCCTTTAGAATGGGAAAAAAGGATGAAAGAAAAAGCAGCTCATCCCATTACCGATGATATGAAAAATATGTTAATAGATATTCCCCAAAACTTGATTCCTAAGCCTAAAACGGTGTGCTTTATGGAATATTTTGATAAGGAATAAATTTAGTAACTAAAAAATTGGAGGGCAGATTCCTAACACAGGAACCTGCCCTCACGTTTACAAGGAACTTTATGAATTTATTTATTCAGGAACTTGTCTACTTTTTCTGCTGCAGCGTGACCGCTTGCCATGGCACGAACGACTAAGGACGCACCACTGGCGGCATCTCCGGCAAGGAATACGTTCTCTGGAAGTTCTGCGTGCTGGGGACGGAGGAAGCCCATGGCGAGCAACACCATCTCAGCCTTGATGATTTCGGGTTTGCCGATAGGCTCCATCAAGGGTCTGCCACCTTCCGGGTTAGGCTTCCATGTGATTTCCTGCACTTTGACACCGGTGAGCTTTCCGTCCTTGCCAAGGAATTCCAGTGAATTGATGTTCCAACGACGGATACAGCCCTCTTCATGTGAAGAGGTGGTTTTCAAGGTGCGTGGCCAGTTAGGCCATGGATTCTTCGGGTCGTCAGGTCCCTCTACCGGCTTAGGCATGATCTCAATCTGGGTCACGCTCTTGCATCCTTGTCTGTGGGCTGTGCCGATACAGTCGGAACCAGTGTCGCCACCACCGATGACAAGCACGTCTTTGCCTTTGGCGTTGACCAATTCATCTTTCTTGAACTCCATACCTGCGAGCACCCGGTTTTGTTGTGAAAGCATTTCAAGGGCAAAATAAACACCTTTAAGCTCTCTTCCGGGAATCTTCAAATCACGAGCTTGTGGAGTACCTGTGGCGATGACATAAGCGTCGAAGCCTTTGGGCAGTTTTGTCTCGTCAATTGTCTCTCCATAACGGAACTCGATGCCCTCAGCCTCCAAGACTTTCAGACGGCGGTCGATGACAGCCTTGTTGAGCTTGAAGTTCGGAATACCATAGCGGAGCAGTCCACCGGCGTTCTCATTCTTGTCGAATACCGTTACCTTATAGCCTTTCCTGTTCAATTGGTTGGCTGTGGCAAGTCCGGCAGGACCAGCACCGATAACAGCCACTGTCTTGCCATTCCGCTTGGGTATCTCAACCCGCACGAAATCTTCTTGGAAGGCATGCTCGGTGATGGCAGCCTCGTCTTCACGGTTGGTGGTTGGCTCATGCTCCATCAGATTGAGCACACATGCTTTCTCGCAGAGGGCAGGGCAGATGCGCCCTGTGAACTCTGGAAAGTCATTGGTGGAGTTGAGCAGTCGGTAAGCCAACTCCCAGTCGCCTTTATAGAGTGCGTCGTTCCACTCTGGTGGCTTGTTGCCTAAAGGACAAGCCCAATGGCAGAATGGCACGCCGCAGTCCATACATCTTGAGGCCTGCTGGCGTCTGTCGTTACTGTTGAGCGTCTGTTCCACTTCACCGAAATCTCTGATACGATCATGGATAGGACGGTAGCCCGCATCCTTGCGGGGTATAGTTAAAAAAGCTTTTGGATTTCCCATTTTCTTCTGTGTCTTTGATGTTGAACATTAATAATCTCTCTGCATGTCAGCTATTTTCTGCTGCAGTTTCTTGACTTGCTCCTCTTGCAGCACCCGCTTGTATTCGATAGGCACCACTTGGATGAAGTCTTCCACGTAGTGGTTCCAGTCGTCAAGCATGGTTCTTGCCAATTTGGAACCCGTATAGAGATAGTGCTGGCGGATCAACTCGTGCAACTCCTTGCGGTAGTTGCTGTCTTCCACGAGATTGATTTCCACCATGTCCATATTACAGAAGTAGTCGAAGTTGTGGTTCTTGTCCCAAACATAAGCCACACCGCCACTCATACCGGCAGCGAAGTTACGTCCTGTTTCGCCCAACACAACCACTCGTCCGCCAGTCATATATTCGCAGCAGTGGTCTCCGGCACCTTCGATGACGGCGACAGCACCAGAGTTGCGCACACCAAAACGTTCACCGACCTTGCCGTTCACATAAAGCTCACCGCTTGTGGCGCCATACAGACCCGTGTTGCCGGCGATGATGTTGTCTTCCGCACTGAAGTTGGAACGGATAGGAGGCAGGATGGAGATGCGTCCACCGCTGAGGCCTTTGGCGAAGTAGTCGTTGGTCTCACCTTCAAGTTTGAAATCGATACCCTTCACAAGGAAGGCGCCGAAACTCTGACCGGCTGAACCTTTGAATTTCACGTTGATGGTCTTGTCTGGCAGACCTTCCTCACCATATTTGCTTGCCACCATACCACTGAGCATGGTTCCGCAAGCACGGTCGGTATTCTTGATTGCGAAGTCGAGATTCACCTCATCGCCATTGGTGATGGCATTCTGCGCACCGCGGATGAGTTGTTGGTCAAGCACATTGCTGAGGTCGTGGTTCTGCTGCTTGGTATGATAGAGCGTGCAGTTGCCGTTCTCTCTGTGAAGCAGACGGTGGAAGTCGAGCATAGAGCCCTTGGAGCCTTTTTCTGTCTCCTTGGGGACGATAAGCTCAGTGTGTCCCACAATGTCGTTGAGGCTTGTGTAGCCCATCTCAGCCAAGTATTCGCGCACCTCTTGAGCGAGGAAGGTGAAGTAGTTGACCACATATTGATAGTGTCCACGGAAGTGAGCCCGGAGTTTCGGATCCTGTGTGGCTACACCCATAGGACAAGTATTCAGATTACATTTACGCATCATCACGCAGCCCAGCACGATGAGGGGCAGTGTGCCGAATGAGAATTCTTCAGCACCGAGCAATGCCATCATGATGACATCGCGACCATCCTTCAACTGACCGTCTACCTGCACACGCACCTGTCCACGCAGTCCGTTCTTGACAAGAGTCTGTTGGGTTTCGGAGAGACCGATTTCAGGAGAGATGCCGGCAAAGCGCATGCTGGATGCAGGAGAAGCACCTGTTCCACCCTCAGCACCGGAGATGACGATAAGGTCGCCTTTGGCCTTGGCCACACCGGCAGCGATTGTACCCACACCGCTTTCGGCAACGAGCTTCACACTGATGGCTGCCTTTGGATTCACATTCTTCAAGTCGAAGATGAGCTGTGCAAGGTCCTCGATGGAATAGATGTCATGGTGTGGTGGAGGTGAGATGAGGGAGATGCCTGGAATAGAGTGACGGGTCTTGGCGATAATCTCGTTGACCTTGAATCCTGGCAGTTGTCCACCTTCACCCGGCTTGGCACCCTGTGCCACCTTGATTTGTATTTCTTCGGCATTGACCAGATATTCGGTTGTCACACCGAATCGTCCGGATGCCACCTGCTTGGTCTTGCTGGACAATGATATGCCGTCCACGGTGCTGTGGAATCGTTCGCTGTCCTCACCACCTTCACCGGTGTTGCTTCGTGCTCCGAGCTTGTTCATGGCGAGTGCCAAAGCCTCATGGGCTTCTTTTGACAGTGCGCCGAAACTCATGGCACCTGTGACGAAATGCTTCACGATGCTTTCCACAGGCTCCACCTTGTCGATGGAGATAGGATTGCGCTTGAAGTCGAAGAAATCACGAAGGAAGATAGGCTCGTCCTTCTCGTCCACCAGTCGGGTGAACTCCTTGTATTTCTCGTAGTTGCCGGTTCTGGTGGCCAGTTGCAGGGTGGCGATGGTCTCAGGATTCCAAGCATGCTTGATACCATCCTTGCGCCAATGGAACTGGCCGAGGTTGGGCAGGAAGTCTGTCTTCGTGTCCTCGGCAAAAGCCTTGTCGTGCAAGGTGATGGCATCGCGGGCAATGGTCTCGAGTCCGATGCCGCCGACAGTCGACACTTCAGTGCCGAAATAGGTCTTTAGCAAACTTTCGGAGAGTCCGATGCTCTCGAATATCTTGGCACCGCGATAGGAGCGGATGGTAGAGATACCCATTTTCGCCATAATCTTGAACAGACCTTTCTTCACGGCCTTGATATAGTTGGCTTCAGCTGTTTCATAGTTCTCCTGGATCTTTCCTTTTTTCACCAAATCGTCGAGGATGGCATAGGTAAGGTAAGGACAGAGAGCAGAGGCGCCATAGCCGAGCAACAAGGCTGCGTGCATCACCTCACGAATTTCTCCACTTTCCACGATGAGGGCTGTCTGCACACGCTTTCCTACAGAAATAAGGTAGTGGTGTACGGCACTCACGGCGAGCAATGAAGGGATGGCAGCATGACTCTTGTCGATGTTGCGGTCGGTGAGGATGATATAGTTGTATCCGTCGTCCACACTCTTTTCTGCTTGTTTGCACAGGTTGTCGAGTGCTTCCCGCAGTCCTTCTTCGCCCTTGCTGCACTCGAATACGATAGGCAACTTCACGGTGTTGAATCCCTTGTAGCGGATGTTGCAGAGAATATCGAGTTGGGTGTTGGTCAGAATCGGGTGGGGCAAACGCACCATCTTACAGTTGGTCTCGTCAGGGGTGAGGATACCTGTGCCCACACGTCCGATATATTCGGAGAGTGACATCACAAGATTCTCACGGATAGAGTCGATGGCAGGGTTTGTCACCTGGGCAAACTGCTGGCGGAAATAGTTGAAGAAGATTTGTGGCTTGTCAGACAGAACTGCCAATGGGGTATCATTACCCATAGAGGCTGTAGGCTCCTGGCCCTTGGTGCTCATAGGCACGATGGTGCCGTCCACGTCTTCTTCTCCGAATCCGAATTCTATTTCATGGCGAATCAAGTCGTCCACACTATTGTCCACCTTGCGTCCGCTCTTCAGTTTCTCCAACTGGATACGGTTGGTGGATAGCCACTGACGATAAGGATGGGCTTTGGCGAGCTTGTCCTTGATCTCACCGTCGTAGTATATCTTTCCTTCTTGTGTGTCGATGAGGAGAATCTTGCCCGGCTGCAGTCTTCCCTTTTCGGCGATCTCTGTCGGGTCGAAGTCCATGACGCCCACCTCGGATGCCACCACCATCATGTCGTTCTTTGTGATGGTATAGCGGGCAGGACGCAAACCGTTTCTGTCAAGCATACCGCCGGCAAAGCGACCGTCGCTGAACAGCAGGGCGGCAGGACCGTCCCAAGGCTCCATCAGGATGGAGTGGTATTCATAGAAGGCTTTGAGATCCTCAGGAATCGGGTTCTTGTCGTTGAAGCTCTCTGGCACCATCACAGCCATGGCGTGAGGCAGTGACAGACCGCTCATGACAAAGAATTCAAAGACGTTGTCAAGACTGGCGGAGTCGCTCATGTTGGGCTGGATGATTGGCGAGATTTCTCGGATGTCGCCGAGCGCCTCGCTGCTGAGCACGCTCTCGCGGGCTTTCATCCAACTGCGGTTGCCGCGGATGGTGTTGATCTCGCCATTGTGTGCCAAGAGGCGGAATGGCTGGGCCAAGCTCCATGTTGGGAACGTATTGGTTGAGAAACGGGAGTGTACCAATGCCAAACCACTTGTGAAGTAGTTGTTGGTCAAGTCGGGATAGTATTGGCGCACCTGCATGCTGGAGAGCATTCCCTTGTAGACAATGTTCTGACTTGACAAGGAGCAGATGTAGAAGTCCTTGTCGTCAATGCGGCGCTCAATCTTCTTTCTTATAATATATAAGGTACGTTCAAAGGTCGACACCTTGTCGTCTGTCACACCGGTGATGAACACCTGTTTGATGTCAGGTTCGGTGCTCAGTGCGGCTTCGCCCAAACATTCTTTGTTGGTGGGCACATTGCGCAAGTGCATCAGTTGCAAGCCCTCACGTTCGATTTCCTCAATCATGATGCTCAAGATGGCCTGCTGGCGTTTCTCGTCCTTGGGCAAGAACACCAGTCCGGTGCCGTATTTTCCTTTTTCTGGCACAGGAATTCCCTGAAGCAGAATGAACTCGTGAGGTATCTGCAGCATGATACCGGCACCATCGCCGGTTCTGCCGTCCGCACCCTCTGCACCACGATGGCGCATGTTCTCAAGCACTTTCAAGGCGTTGTCGACCAATTCATGGCTCTTGTTTCCGTGGATATTCACCACCATACCTACGCCACACGCATCGTGCTCGTACTCGGCATTATACAATCCATTTCCCATCATTAAGTTGCATTTAATTAATAAAATTCATAAATTCCTTTCAAAGTGAATGCAAAATTAATGATATTCTTTCTATGTGTCTATATGTTAACGCATGTTTTTTATCCTCTTTTATCTACAAAAAGAGCAAAAATACAAAATGTTAAGCAATACAGGTAATATCTCTTTCGATTTGCAACTGAATGTGTGTGATATAGTGACACATTGTTGTTTTGTTTAGAAATGTTGCTGAAATATGCCATTGAAAGTGTGCTGGAGATTGCTAAATGGTTGATTTGTAGACGCTTAGTGTATGAAGCGACACTCTGAAGTTCTTGATAGTTTTGGATTCAAGTGTCTTTTCGGACAATTTGGGCAGATTTTGGTGTCAAGACCGCATGCTTGTATGGGATAATGAGAAATTAATGTCTATTTATTAATTCTTGTCTTGGCAGATTGATAAAATATTTATAGCTTTGCAGACAGCATAAGTATAAATATGAGAAAGACACCATATATATATATAGTAACAATGCTGAGTCTGTTGCCTTGTTTAGCAAAGGCCGCGGTCGACAGCGTGTATGTAGACAGTGCAGCCACTGCAATCCCCCGTCATCAGGAGCATGGATGGGCACACCGCATTGAGGCAGAATATATAAGAGGCTTTGTTTTGCACACCAATCCCTATCTGAAAGGACAAAACGAAGAGCTGCGTACCATGAACCACATGGAGGGCTTCAAGTTGAAATATGCCATGATGCCACAGAAGGGAAGCGAGACCGAGCGGGTCTATAGAGGTGTCTACCAAGGTGTGGGCATGGCCTACCATAATTTCAACCCCCAATTGGGAAACCCTGTTTCCGCCTATCTCTTTCAGGGAGCCAAGATCGCCACGTTGTGCCGCCAGCTCTCTTTCAACTATGAATGGAATCTGGGTCTCACTTTCGGATGGCACCCCTATGACAAGGATACCAATCCGGACAACTTGGTCATCGGTTCAAAGGTGACGGCGTATATCAATCTTGATGCCTATTTGTCTTGGCGGTTGTCGCGCTGGATGGATGTGAACATCGGTTGGTCAGTGACCCACTTCTCCAATGGCAACACGAAATTCCCCAATTGTGGTTTGAACACGACCAGTCCCAAACTGTCGTTGGTCTATTATCCCAATCGTCATGAAGCCACGGAAAGTGCGTCGGAACCGGTGAAGTTTCATCCTCACATCAGCTACGATCTCACCCTGTTCGGGTCATGGCGCCGCCGGGGCTACTACACCGAGTTCAATGAACCGCTGACCATTCCGGGAAGTTTTGCCGTTTTTGGCTTCAATTTCAACCCGATGTACAACATGAACCATTGGCTCAATCTCGGTCTGTCCCTTGATGGGGTCTATGACCGCAGTGCCAATCTTATTGTGGACAACATCTATGAGGCGCACCAAGTGGACAAACCTTCCGCCAGTCGCCAAATGGCTTTGGGCTTGTCGGGTAGGGCGGAGTTTGTGATGCCCTATTTCACTATCAATGTCGGAGTGGGACGCAACTTCCTTAATGGCAAGGACGACTTCCGGGGCGTTTACGAGACTGTTAACTTGAAGCTCGGCATCACCCGCATGCTTTATGCCAACATAGGCTATTGCCTCTACGATTTCCAGCATCCTAACTATCTGATGTTGGGCTTGGGCATACGGTTCAACCACCGGCGGACAACACGATAGACTTCGCAAACAAATGTTAACGTCGATGGGCGGTCGTCTGCAAATCGGCAATTTCGTCTATTAAGTTTCGCCAAACTTATATTATATTTTCGTAAAAACAAGACAATTCATAACTTTGCAATCGAAAATCAACAAGATGGACATGAAGAAATTAGGATTAATAGGAGCAGCATTGATGTTCACCCTCTCGGGAAACCTTTTCGCCCAAAGCGCCAAGCAGTGGACGTTGAAGGATTGTGTGGACTATGCATTGCAAAACAACATACAGCTCCAGAAGTCAATCATCAACAAGAAGAGCGCTCAGGAGACTGTGTTGCAGTCGAAATCCTCGCTGCTTCCATCACTCGACTTCTCCACCAGTCAGAACGTCACCTATCGTCCTTGGCCGGAATCGGGTTCGAGCACAGTGTCCAATGGCTATGTCCATACCAGTGTGGACAAGGTGTATTATAATGGAAACTACAGTGTGGGCGCCAACTGGACCGTTTGGGACGGCAACCAGAAGCGCAACACAGTGAAGCTGAACCAGCTGGCAGAGCGCCAGGCTGAGCTTGACTCCGCCACCACCGCCAATAGCATCCAGGAACAGATCGCACAAATCTACGTACAGATTCTCTATAGCGACGAGGCCATCAAGGTGAACAAGCAGAGCTTGGAGACCAGCAAGAAGAACGAGGAACGCGGCAAGGAAATGCTTAAGGTGGGCAAGATGTCGAAAGCCGACTTGGCACAACTCACCGCACAGGTAGCCAAAGACGAATACAATATCGTGGAGGCTGAGAGCAATCTGAGAAAATACAAGCTGAATCTCAAGCAGCTGCTCGAGATTACCGACGATGAGGCCTTCGATGTGGCGATACCTTCGACCACCGACCAGCAGGCTCTGTCGGAGATTCCCGCCCTCAATAGTGTCTACGAGTCGGCACTCACCTATCGTCCTGAGATAGAAAGCAGCAAGCTTGGCATCGAGACGGGCGATTTGAACATCGCCATTGCCAAGGCAGGCCGTATGCCTCAGGTGAACCTCCAGGCCAGTGCCGGAACCAACACCACGACAATGAGCAAGGACGGATGGGGCAGCCAGTTGAAGACCAACTTCGACCTTGGTGCCGGAGTGAACATCACCGTTCCCCTTTTCGACCAGCGCAAGACCAAGACCGCCGTTCGCAAAGCCCAGTTGCAGCGCGAGAGCAGCCTGCTCGACTTGAAAGACAAACAGAAACAACTCTATAAGACAATAGAAGGCTATTGGATTGACGCCGTGACCAATCAGAACAAGTTCCGCTCAGCCAAGACCAATGTGGACAGCCAGCAGGCAAGCTATGATTTGCTCAGCGAGCAGTTCCGTCTCGGTCTGAAGAACATTGTGGAACTGATGAACGGAAAGACCAACCTGCTCAGTGCACAACAAGACGAACTACAGAGTAAGTATATGACCATTCTCAATCAGCAAATGTTGAAGTTCTATAAGGGAGAAGGATTGTCTATGTAAGGATAACATTTTGATTGAAACAAAGAAAACGAAAATATGAAGAAGATCAGCAAAGTATGGATTGCCGTGATGGTGATAGTCGTGGTGGCTGTGGCCTTCTGGCTCCTCTCGGGTAAGAAAGACAAGGCTACCCTCCAGTTCGACACCACCAAGGTAGAGGCTGCGAACATCACGAAGAGCGTCACTGCCACTGGTACGATTGAGCCGGTGACCTCCGTCACGGTCGGTACACAGGTGTCAGGTATCGTGAGCAAACTGTTCGTGGACTACAACAGTGTGGTGAAGAAGGGACAGGTCATTGCCGAATTGGACAAGACCAACCTTATCAGCGAACTCAACACCGCCAAGGCCAACCTTGCCAGTGCGGAGAGCACCTTGAAATATGAGCAGGTGAATTTCAACCGCTACAAGACCCTCTACAAGAAAGGACTTGTGAGTGCCGATGACTATGACAATGCCCTGCTCAACTACAACAAGGCCAAGGAGTCGGTGGCTTCATCCAAGGAGATGGTCGCCAAGGCGCAGACCAACTTGGGCTATGCCACCATCACATCGCCTATCGACGGAGTCGTCTTGTCGAAGTCTGTGGAAGAAGGACAGACCGTGGCAGCCAGCTTCAACACGCCTGAACTCTTCAAGATTGCCAAGGACTTGACCAATATGCAGGTCGTGGCAGATGTCGACGAGGCTGACATCGGTGATGTGAAAACCGGAGAGCGTGTGTCGTTCACTGTGGATGCCTATCCCGACGACACCTTCGAGGGCACAGTGACCCAAGTGCGCCAGGAAGCCACTACCACCAACAATGTGGTCACCTATCAAGTGGTGATCAGTGCGCACAATGCCGACTTGAAGTTGAAACCAGGTCTGACTGCCAATGTGACCATCTACACCATGGAAAAGACCGGTGTGACCAGCGTGCTGAGCAAAGCCCTGCGCTTCACTCCTACCAAGGAGACGGTCAACGGTGCCAAGATTATCGATTGCAAAGGCAAGAATAAAGTGTGGACCAAGGAAGGAAATGTGTTCCGTGCACATGCAGTCACTTTGGGTATTACCGATGGTACACACACTGAGATATTGAGCGGAGTGACCAAGGGTACGGTGGTTGTCACAGATGTGAAGGCCCAGATGCCTGCCACCGACGACCAGACCGCAGATGGCGGCGAGAGCAGCCCGTTTGCTCCCGGCCCTCCAGGAAAGAACAAGAAAAAATAAGAGATTATGCCAAACGATAAGAAGGTTGTCATCGAACTCGACAATGTGAAACGTGAATTCATGGTCGGCGACGAGGTGGTCCATGCCCTGCGTGGAGTGTCGTTCAAGATCTATGAGG
Organism: Prevotella sp.; assembly: GCA_050873125.1. GTDB lineage: Bacteria > Bacteroidota > Bacteroidia > Bacteroidales > Bacteroidaceae > Prevotella. The sequence continues at coordinate 14,750 of JBNMIE010000005.1, read as the reverse complement.
GCGAGTTTGTGACCATCATGGGTAAGTCTGGCTCCGGCAAGTCTACCCTGTTGAACCAGTTGGGATGTCTCGACACGCCTTCCAGTGGCGAATACTATCTCGATGGTGTGTCGGTGAGAAAGATGAGCAAGTCGCAGCGCGCCATCCTGCGCAACCGCAAGATTGGCTTCATCTTCCAGAACTACAATCTTCTGCCGAAGACCACCAGTGTGGAAAATGTGGAACTCCCGTTGATGTACAACCCGGAGGTGACCGCCAAGGAACGCCGTGAACGCGCCATCGAGGCTTTGCAGGCCGTGGGCCTTGGCAACCGTCTCTACCACAAGAGCAATCAGATGTCCGGTGGACAGATGCAGCGTGTGGCCATCGCCCGAGCCTTGGTGAACAATCCGGCAGTGATTCTCGCTGATGAGGCTACCGGAAACCTCGACACCCGAACCTCTTTCGAGATTCTCGTGCTCTTCCAGAAGCTTTACGCCCAAGGCCGCACCATCATCTTCGTGACCCACAACCCCGACATCGCCAACTATTCCAGCCGCAACATCATGCTGCGCGACGGAAAGGTGATCAGCGACGAATACAACCACAACATACAGTCGGCAGCCGACGGGTTGGCAGCCTTGCCCCCCAACACCGACGAATAACAGACACTCGATATGAACTATACCAATCTTTTCAAGATAGCACTCAGGGCCATAGGAGCCAACAAGCTGCGCTCCTTCCTCACCGCCCTTGGCATCATCATCGGTGTCGCCTCGGTGATTACGATGCTTGCCATCGGTCAAGGCTCCAAACGGAGCATCCAAGCCAACATCGCTGAGATGGGTTCCAACATGATCATGATTCATCCGGGAGCCGACATGCGGGGTGGTGTGCGTCAAGACGCCTCTTCGATGGAGACGCTGAAGATGGACGACTATCAGAACATCAAGGACGAGTGCAACTTCATCTCCGCCATCAGCCCGGTGGTCAATAGTTCCGGCCAGTTCATCTATGGCAGCAACAACACCCCCTCGAGCATCTATGGCGTCAACCAGGACTATCTCACCATACGCCAGCTTTCCGTTGATGATGGCGAGATGTTCACCGACGAGGACATCAAGGCCAGTGCCAAGGTTTGTGTGCTCGGCCAGACTGTGGTCGACAACCTCTTCCCCGACGGCAGTGACCCTGTCGGCAAGGTGGTGCGATTCAACTCCATTCCCTTCCGTGTCATCGGTGTGCTGAAGAAGAAAGGCTACAACACCATGGGTATGGACCAGGATGACTTGGTGCTCGCTCCCTACACTTCGGTGATGAAGCGAATCCTTGCCCAGACTTACCTCGGCAGCATTGTCTGCTCAGCCATTACGGAAGACTTGACCGACAACGCCATCACCGAGATCACAAGCATCTTGCGTCGTGACCATAAACTCAAGGATGCCACAGACACCACAGAGGGCGATGACGATGATTTCAACATCCGCTCACAAGAGGAGTTGGCGTCGATGATGAACTCCACCACCGACATGATGACCATCCTGTTGGGATGTGTGGCAGGCATCTCGCTCATCGTGGGTGGTATCGGCATCATGAACATCATGTATGTGAGTGTGACAGAGCGCACCCGGGAGATTGGACTCCGCATGAGTGTCGGCGCACGTGGTGTGGACATCCTCAACCAGTTCCTCATCGAGGCCATCCTGCTCAGCATCACTGGTGGTGTCATTGGTGTGCTGTTGGGAGTGGGAGCGTCCTATGCCGTGAAGCTCATCGCCCATTGGCCCATCTACATCCAACCATGGAGCGTCTTGCTGAGTTTCGCAGTGTGCTCGTTCACCGGTGTGTTCTTCGGGTGGTATCCTGCCAAGAAGGCTGCCCAGCTCGACCCGATTGAGGCCATCCGGTATGAATAAAGACCATATAAGACAAACAAGATAAAATTAGAATTAATCCGAGAGAATGTTACCAACTTTGTCAGCGGACTATAGAATTAGGTAACATGTTAAATTGACGTTTATTGTGTATGACGGTATGGAGCCGACGTGAGTCGCCTCCATATTTTTTTAATTTATCTATCAAGAAATGATGAAAACCAACAAAATAACCATTCAGCGTATCGCTTTGCACGGCATGTTCTGCATGCTGATGCTGCTTACGCCCATCATGTTTATCAGCAGCGACGACCGTTTGTCGTGGGATAAATATTGGGTGCAGGTGGTGTCGCCGGTCACGCTGTTGCTTGTTTTCTATCTCAACTATTTGTTTTTAGCCCCCAAGCTGTTGCTGCAATCCCGCCGCGTCAGGTTCTTTGTGGTCAACGTTGTGCTGATTGTCGTGTTCTCGTTGGGAGTGCATGAATGGATGGAATATCAGTTTAAGAAAGACTTTCCCAAGACCGAACAGCGTATGAATCACAAGGGCAGGGGACGACGGGAGCACAAGAAGCACCATGGCCCCGGTTTCATGTTCTTCTTCATCCGCGACATTTTCAACTATTCTCTTGCCGCCACCAATGCCACCGCCATCGTGTTGGCCAGCAAGTGGTCGGAGTCGGAGAAGGCGCGCCGTGAGGCAGAGTCGGCACGCACCGAGGCTGAACTCAAGAATCTGCGCAGCCAGATCAATCCCCACTTCCTGCTCAACACTCTCAACAACATCTATGCCCTCACGGCTTTCGACCAGGACAAGGCACAGGATGCCATCATCGAACTGAGCAAGTTGCTCCGCCATGTGCTCTATGACAACCAGGCGGAGAGCGTGCCGCTCAAAGACGAGGTGCAGTTTATCCACAGCTATGTGAAACTGATGAAGATGCGTCTGCCGCAAAGTGTGGAGGTCACGGAGTGGGTCGACATCCCCGAGGACATCGAGCTGCGCATCGCACCGCTCATCTTCATCTCCCTCATTGAGAATGCCTTCAAGCACGGCATCAGCCCCACGGAGAAAAGTTTCATCCATATCGACATCCATGCGGATGCGCAAAGCATCGTCTGCAACATCGAGAACAGCAATCATCCCAAGACGCAGACCGACCGCAGTGGTCATGGCATCGGGTTGATGCAGGTGGAACGGCGACTCGAATTGTCCTATCCCGGAAAATATAAATGGGAAAAGGGCGTTGATAATAATATATATAAATCTGAAATCACCATCTATGAAACTGAAATGCGCAATCATTGACGATGAACCCTTGGCAGCCGGACTGTTGGAGAGCTATGCCAAGAAAACCCCATTCCTCGAGTTGTCGGGCACCTATGGCAGTGCGGTGCAAGCTATGAGCGACCTGCGCCAGCAGCCCGTCGACTTGCTGTTTCTCGACATTCAGATGCCGGAGCTGAGCGGCATGGAGTTTGCCAAACTGTTGCCCAAGCAGACCCGTGTCATCTTCACCACTGCCTTCGGTCAGTATGCCATCGAAGGCTATAAGGTGCAGGCACTGGACTATTTGCTCAAACCCATTTCCTATGAGGAGTTTCTTCGGGCTTCTACCAAGGCTTTTGAACTTTTCCAAGCCTCCGCTGATGCTGCGCAAGCTCCCACGGCTCCTGTCAGTGCGGACGAGCGCTACATCTTTGTGAAGAGCGAGTATAAGTTGGTGAAAATCAATTTCGACGACATCCTCTTCATCGAAGGCGTGAAAGACTATGTGAAAATCTATCTTGACAATGGCCAGCGTCCCATCATGTCGCTGATGAACATGAAGAAGCTGGAGGAATATTTGCCCCGTCCCGAGTTTCTGCGCACCCATCGCTCCTATATTGTCCACACCAGCAAGGTGACGGTCATCGACCGTGGTCGCATAGTCTTTGGCGACAACTACATTCCCATCTCCGACAGCTACAAAGATGAAGTGCAGCGCTATCTCGACAAGCATTTGCTTGTCTGATGTGTCCATGACAGGCTGCCTTTAATGAAGTTTTCGATAGGAATTTGTCATTTTGCCACCTTTGGGCGGAAAATGCTGATATACAATGGATTATGGGTGACAGATGTCGGTTGCGGATTCGGCATTTGTCACCCTTCCGTTTGTCATGCTAAAATAGTTCATCGGCCTTGAACAAATAGTTCAAGCGCCGTGAACCATTTTGAACTCTTTGTTTAACTCCTTTTATATGTGGTGGCAGATAGTTTATCTGTCATCATGTGTTTGCAATCCATAACTGCTTGTATATAAAATTGTTATGCAGAAAAGTGACAGGTTGCAAATCTTTCGCAAAACTTTATCAAATGTCCTCTTGGCGGCAAGGCCTCTTCAATAAAAAACACCGGAACCGATGCTGATGAAAGCATGGCTCCGGTGTTTTGTTATGTTTCTAAAATTTATGCTTGCTCTTCGCTTTGTTCTTCCTCCACGGCATCGCAGTGCTCAAGTAGTTTCACGGCATCCACATATTGGGCGATACCTTGTGCCACTTCCTTGGCGGCCTTCATGGCCAGCACCACGGTCTGCGGATGGTGAACCACATCGCCACCGGCGAATACACCACGGCGGGTTGTCATGCCATAGGGGCGGTCCACCACTTTGACATATCCTTTCTCGTCCACCTCAATGCCACTGGTTGTGGACACGATGCGGTTGGCAGGACGCGAACCGATGGCGAGGAATATGCGGTCGAATGGCAAGGTCTGCTCGCCGTCGGGCGTGTTGAGGCGGGCGGCCACAAGACGGCCCTTGTCGTTGCCGACGAACTCGATGGTGGACGATTCCCAGAGGAACTTCACCCCTTCCTTCACGGCCTCCTCGTATTCAGCCTGGATGGCGGGCATGTCTGCCTGTGTGCGGCGGTAGATGACAGTCACGTCGGCACCCAGACGGATGGCAGTGCGGGCAGCGTCCATCGCCACGTTTCCGCCGCCGATGACGCCCACCTTGTCGCCCTCGCGCAGTGGCACCATGTTGCGACCGATGGCGCCCTCGTTGAAGGCGTTCACGTTGTGGAGCAGATAGGTCGACTGGCTCACGCCTTTGAGGTCGCGGCCCGGCACGCTGAGATCCTGGGGCAGTGCTGTACCTGTGCCCATGAAAATGGCGTCGAATCCCTCGGCAAACATACTGTCCACCGTGACATTGTTGCGGCCCACCAGGCAGTTGAGCACAAAGTTCACACCCAAAGCCTCAATCTTCTTGATTTCGGCGCGCACCACACTCTTGGGCAGACGATATTCGGGAATGCCATACATGAGCACACCGCCCGGCTCCTCCTGACCCTCGAAGATGGTCACGTTGAATCCTTGGCGGGCCAAGTCGCCGGCTACGGTCAGTCCGGCAGGTCCCGAACCGATGACAGCCACCTTTCCGCGGGTCTTCTGCGGCAGTTTTTCTCGGATAAGGTTCATGTCTGTATCGAAATCGGCGATAAAGCTCTCGAGCTTGCCAATCTCGATGCCCTTGCCCTTCTTGGCAAGCACACAGTGGCCCTGACATTGCTTTTCGTGTGGACACACACGGCCGCAGATGGCAGGCAGGTTGCTCTTGTCGTTGATGATGCTCATCGCCTCGCCCATGTTACCCATAGAAAGGGCGTGGATGAAATCTGGAATGTCGTTCTCGATGGGGCATCCTTTCTTGCACTGTGGAATCTTGCAGTGCAAGCATCTCTTGGCCTCGTCGATGGCTTCTTTGGTGGTGAAGCCCTTGTTAACTACGTCAAACGGATTTACTTCTTTATTCATAAGTTCCTTGTTTTGCAATCTCAAGTTTGCAAAATTACATATTTATTACTAATAACGCTATTCAGACCGACATTTATTAACCTTTCTTAATCAAACTGCTTAATAAAAATCAAACTTTTATTTGTCATTGGAGTCGTTTAATAAATAATTATTACTTTTGCACTCACTATAGCCCGTGTGCAAAAATGCTTGCGGAACGACACAAAAATATCATGATTATGCAACAACTTTCAGAGAGAACGATAGGACAATGGCTCGAATATTGGGCGGAAAATGATCCGGAAAAAGAATACATCGTCTATTCAGACCGCAATCTGCGGTGGACTTTCCGCTATTTCAACAGTCGTGTGGATGAACTTGCCAAGGGACTGATGGCGATTGGCGTCAAGCAGGGAACCCATGTGGGCATCTGGGCTGCCAACATCCCGGATTGGACCACCATGCTGATGGCTTGCTCCAAACTGGGGGCGGTGACCATCACGGTGAACACCAACTTCAAGCAATATGAGGTGGAGGATCTCTGCCTGCGCTCTGATATGGAAGTGCTCTGCATCGGCGACCACAACAAGGACAACAACTTTGTGCAGATGACCTATCAGATGCTGCCGGAGTTGAAGACCATGCCCTTTGGACAGATGCGCAGCGAGAAACTGCCGAAAATGCGTCAGGTCATCTATTTCGGTGCCGAGCCTCATAGAGGCATGCACACCATCAACGAGGTGATGACCATGGCGATGACCACCAACGACGCTGACTATGCCGACGCAAGGCTCAAGGTGGATTGTCACGACTTGGTCAACATCCAGTATACCAGCGGCACCACGGGATTCCCCAAGGGCGCGATGCTCAGCCATTACGGAATCTGCAACAATGGCTATTACACCGGAGAGCATCTCAATTTCAGTGACAAAGCTCGTCTGTGTGTCTGCGTGCCCTTCTTCCACTGTTTCGGACTGGTGCTGGGCATCATCAACTGCTTGGTGCACCATTGCACGATGGTGGTTACCGAGCGTTTCGACCCGTTGCTTGTCTTAGGCTCCATCCATAAAGAAAGATGTACACACCTCTATGGTGTGCCGACTATGTATTTGGCGTTGCTCAACCATCCGATGTTCAACCTCTTCGACTTGCGCTCGCTCCAGGCCGGCATCATGGCGGGCAGCATCTGCCCGGTCAACATGGTGAAGCGTGTGGAGAGAGAGATGTTCATGAAGGTGACCAGCGAATATGGATTCACCGAGGCATCGCCGGGCATGACCGCCACCCGATGGGACGATCCGTTCGAGGTGCGCTGCCATACAGTAGGCAGGGCGTTTGAACACACAGAGGTGAAAGTGCTCGACAAGAAGGGCAACGAATGCGCTGTCGGCGAGGAGGGCGAACTTTGCAACCGTGGCTACAACAATATGCTCGGCTATTACAAGGACGAGAAATCCACCAAGGAGATTCTTGACGACCAGGGATTCCTCCATACCGGCGACTTGGGCTATAAGGACAGCGACGGTAATTTCCATGTCACGGGCCGTATCAAGGAGATGATTATCCGTGGCGGAGAAAACATCTATCCGAGCGAGATTGAAGCCTTCCTTTACAATATGCCGGAAATAAAGGTGGTGCAGGTGGTCGGTGTGCCCTCGGAGAAATATGGCGAGTCGGTGGGCGCATTCATCCAGCTGAAAGACGGCTGTCACTTGGAAGAATCGGATGTGCGCGACTTCTGCCACGACAAGATAGCCCGCTACAAGGTGCCCAAGTATGTGTTCTTCATCGACGAATGGCCCCTCACAGGAAGTGGTAAAATCCAGAAGTATAAACTGAAGGAGATGAGCCTTGAACTTTGTAAGAAGATGGGTATCAAGGTGATTTAATGGGAGTTGTGCTTGGCGGTTAGGCGAAAAATCCGTACCTTTGCAAAGTTTTTTAGATAACGAATTTTGAAATGAAGGATATTTGCTGTATCGGGCACATTACGCTTGACAAGATTATCACCCCACGCCGCACCGTCTACATGTCGGGTGGCACCTCTTTTTACTTCTCCTATGCTCTTAACAGTCTGCCGAAGACCGTGGACTACCAGTTGGTCACCGCTTTGGGAAAATCGGAGATGAACGCCGTGGCAGAAATGCGTGCGGCAGGCATCGATGTGAAGGCTTTCACGAGCAGCAACACGGTATACTTTGAAAACAAGTATGAGGAGAATTTCAACAACCGAAGTCAGCGTGTGCTTGCCAAAGCCGACCCGTTCACTCTCGAAGAGGTGGGCGACTTGGATGCGAAAATCTATCATCTGGGCACACTCCTGAACGATGACTTCTCGCCGGAGGTGGTGAAGTATCTGTCGGAAAAAGGAAAGGTGAGCATCGATGTCCAGGGCTACTTGCGGGAGGTGCGTGGACAGGAAGTATATCCCATCGACTGGACCGACAAGATGAACGTGCTCAAATACACAGACATCTTGAAGCTCAACGAGCATGAGATGGAGGTGGTCACTGGCTTGACCGATGTGCATGAGGTGGCGAAACTCATCGCCTCATGGGGTGTCAAGGAAGTGGTGCTCACATTGGGAAGTGAAGGTTCCGTGATTTATGCCGAAGGCAATTTCTATGAGGTACCGGCCTACAAGCCCGAACAACTCATCGATGCCACCGGTTGTGGCGACACCTACAGCGCCGGTTATCTGTGGTGCCGTAGCCAAGGTGAGGGCTATCTGGAGTCCGGCAAGTTTGCCGCAGCCATGTGTACGCTCAAGCTTGAGCATAACGGACCTTTCGACCGGCACATTGAGGATGTGGTGAAGATTATGAAGGAAACTAAAGATTAAAGAATAGAAAGAGCTGTACTTGAAAAAGTCCAGCTCTTCATGTATAAACAAGATGGTAAATGCTATTCAAACGATTTTGCTTATAACCATGAGTTTGTTGGTTATTGCATGCTCTTCAGATTCAGAAGACGATATAAATAAGGTATCAGATAAAAAATCAAGAGCTTTGGTATATACTTACCCGGATGTAAATGAAATAATTCATGACTATTCTGTTCAAGCCCAAATGGATGAGGCTTGGGCTGAAACAGTAAGGTCCGCAACGAAATATGGTCGGAGAGAGTTCGGTTTTTATGTGTATTATAACTTTGAAAATGATAAATTTACATGTGGTCCTATTACAGAAGGAGCAATTATTTCAGGATGTGAAGGAACGCATGCAAGTATACATCTTGGGAAACCAACTGATAATGTTGCATGTTGTGCGGTTTTTCATTGCCATACAACTCTTCAATATTGTCCAAGTGATGTACATAGGTTAACAGGACCCTCTTCTGGGGATACACATTTTTCTTCAGAATACAAACTTCCTGGTATATTGTATGATTATTCTTCGACAACAATTTATGGGGGAGAAAGTAAAACTGCTCCTCATAAGATATATCTTTATGGACCGACTCATCGTATCATTTAATGTTCTTAATGTGATGAATAGAATTTGCCAAATAGCTGTATTGATAACCTTTTCTTGTTCAGTGAGTGCACAGTCCGTCAACTTGGGATTTCTGCCAACACACGCACGGAAGAAGGTGTTAAAGGAAATCGCATACAATGTTGCTGCAACTTTCGGTCCTGATTATGTGCCTTATTTTAGAAAATATCATGTGTCGGAAAGCAAAAAGTTTGATAGGGATAGTTATAGTGGTAAAGATTCTCTGGTTACCAAAATGTTTGGAAAAGAATATTACATGGTAGTGATTACCAAGCCTAAGAAAGCTCGGATAGGCTGGAATTATGCTGCCAAAGTAAGAATTTGGAAAGATACAGGAGAACCATTGGATTGTACTTTCCCAAATATGTATGGACGCAATTTTCTACACTCCACTTTCTTTCAGCAAACAGGTAAATTGCCAAGAGATTTGAAATCAAAACCTACAAAGCATATAGATACTTTTCCTGTACAATTTGAACCCCACATGGAAAATATTTGGAAATAAACGATATGTCTGTCAATCCAATACAATCCCTACAACAGCAGCGACTGCTTCTACAGATGGAGTATGCCGCGGAGAAAGAGGCTTTCCGCAAACAGACGGAGACGGTCGGCATGCAACGCAAGGTGAAGCGGGGCGATGCCTGGTTCCCCATCAAGGTGGGCAGCAGCTACTATAACTCGCTCAACCAGTTGGCTGTGGAGGTGACCCGCATGGCCGACCAGGAAATAGAACACAATTTTGAGTTCGGTCGTCCTGTGTGCTTCTTCACAGTAACCGAGAAGAGAGACGGAAGGAATACCACATCGGAGGTGCGCTATTTCCATGCCACGGGAACCGTGAGCTTTGTGGATGGCGACCGGATGGTGGTAGTGTTGCCCGACGGCAGTGATGTGCTTGAGATGCAGCAGGCGGACAAGGTGGGTGTGCAGCTCTTCTTCGACGAGACCAGCTATCGTCTGATGTTTGAGGCCCTTGACCGGGTAATTAAGGCCAAAGGCAATCGTCTTGCCTATCTGCGCGACCTTTTCTACAGCCATCAGCCCGCAGGCAAATTCTCGTTTGACCCCATTCGCTTTCCCTGGCTCAATGCCACCCAGGAGAAGGCTGTCAACGAGGTGCTCTGGGCCAAGGATGTGATGGTGGTGCATGGCCCTCCAGGAACGGGCAAGACCACCACTCTCGTGGAAGCCATCTATGAAACCCTCAGAAGAGAAAACCAAGTGTTGGTGTGTGCCCAGAGCAATATGGCGGTGGACTGGATTTGCGAGAAGTTGGAAGACCGTGGTGTCAACGTGCTGCGCATCGGCAATCCCACCAAGGTGACCGACAAAATGCTCGCCTCCACCTATGAGCGCCGCTTTGAGTCGCATCCTGACTATCCACAGTTGTGGAGCATCCGCAAGACCATTCGGGAGATGCGCAAGAACCGCAAGCGTGGTGACGACCGTTGGCACCAGAAGATGGACCGGCTGAAGGCACGAGCCGTAGAACTGGAATTGCGCATCCGGGGCGACTTGTTCGGAGAAGCCCGGGTGATAGCCTCTACATTGGTGGGGTCCGCCAATCACCTGCTTGACGGCATGAAGTTCGGCACCTTGTTCATCGACGAGGCGGCACAAGCGCTTGAGGCAGCTTGTTGGATTCCGATACGGCGTGCCACAAGAGTGATATTCGCTGGTGACCATTGCCAACTTCCGCCAACGGTCAAGAGCTTTGCGGCGCTGAAGGCCGGCTTGGGAACAACCCTGATGGAGCGCATTGTGGAAAACAAACCCGAGGTGGTGACCCTGCTTCGGGTGCAGTATCGCATGAACGAGCAGATCATGCGCTTCTCAAGTGATTATTTCTATAAAGGTATGGTGGAGAGTGCTCCGCAAATCAAATATCGTGGCATTCTCGACTATGACACTCCCATGGTGTGGGTGGATACCTCGGAGATGGAGGGCAAGGAAGAATTTATTGGTGAAAGTTTCGGCCGTGTGAACAAGACCGAAGCGGAACTGACCCTCGACCAACTGGAGCAGTACTTCACCAAGATAGGCAAGCAACGGGTGCTGGACGAACGCATCGACGTGGGTGTCATCTCACCCTATCGTGCCCAAGTGCAGTATCTGCGTCGACTGATACAAAAGCGTGAGTTCTTCAAACCTTACCGCCGTTTGATAACCGTCAACACGGTGGATGGTTTCCAAGGACAAGAGCGTGATGTGATACTCATTTCCCTGGTGCGTTCCAACGATGAGGGGCAGATAGGTTTCCTTCGTGATTTGCGGCGCATGAATGTGGCAATTACCCGTGCCCGGATGAAGCTCATCATCCTCGGCGATGTGCCCACGATGACCCGCCATCCGTTCTATCACCAGTTGTACGACTATGTGAAGTCACTCGACTGAATCATTCCTTTTTCATGTCGCGGAAAGCGCTGAAGGCAATGGGCAGGGAGAGCAGAAAGGCGCATACATCAGACCATGCCTGACACATTTCCACACCAAGAAGCCCGAAGAAGTGGGGGAGGAGAAAGATGAGCGGAATGAAGAACAGACCGCTGCGTGCCGCCGCAACGAGATTGGCACGGACAGGCTTGCGGATGGTCTGCATCATCATGTTGGTGGCGACAATGGTCGTGATGAGCGGATAGGAGATGATCTGCCAGTCGAGCGCCACGGCGCCCACAGCCACAACCTCCGGGTCGTCACGGAAGAGACCGATAATCGGTTCGGAAAAGACAAAGCCGATGATGGCGCAGACAGAAAGGAAGACCGTGCCCAACTTGATGCAGAAGAAAAATCCCTCCCGCACTCTGCCGTAAAGTTTCGCTCCATAACAAAAGCCACACAGCGGTTGGAATCCTTGTCCGATGCCGATGACCACCGCATAGATGAAGAACGACAAGCGGGTGACAATGGACATGGCGGCGATGGCGGCATCACCATAGAATCCGGCGGCGTGGTTGAGCATGATGGTGGACAGACTGCCCAGTCCTTGGCGGGAGAGGGAAGGTGTGCCTCCGAAGACAATCTCTTTCATGAAGGTTCGGCTGAACCGGACATTCTTCACCTCTATGCGGATGTTCTGTTTTCGACGGCTCATGCGGAACAGCATGAGAAAACCAAAAGTCTGGCTGACAAGTGTGGCAATGGCGGCGCCGGTGATGCCCATACAAAAATAGAGGATGAGCAAAGGAGCGAGGATGAGATTGAGCAGCACACCCGAGAGAATGCCGCACATGGCATAGGAGGCATTGCCTTGGAAACGCATTTGGTTGTTGAGCGTGAGCGAGGCGGTCATGAAGGGTGCACCCAGCATTACGATGCCCAGGTAACGCTCGGTGTAGGGCAGGATGGTGTCAGTGGAACCCAAGGCAAGGGAAAGTGGGGTGATGAACAGTTGTCCGAGAATGGCAATCACCAACCCGGAGATGAGGCTAAGAACAAATCCCGTAGACGCCATCTGTTGCGCCAATTCAGTCTTCTTGGCACCGAGCATGCGCGAAATATAGTTGCCGGAGCCGTGCCCGAAGAAGAACCCGACGGCCTGGATGATGGCCATGACGGAAAAGGAGACCCCTACAGCTGCCGTGCTTTGCGTGTTGATTTGTCCGACAAAGTATGTGTCAACCAAGTTGTAAAGGCTTGTAGACAACATACTGATAATCGTCGGGATGGCCATGGTGAGCACCACCCGATGGACAGGTGCATGGGTGAGAAACGTGTAGTTGTCTCTTTTCATTTTTCTATTTCTTCTGGTATTTGTCGTTATATTGTTTACCGAAATCTTGTAGGAATATCTTTTTCTTGATTTTGCTCCAGTTGTGGGCAAGGGTGAACTGCAACCGGGTGAGCAGAGGAGTGTGGCTTCCGTTGTAGATAGAGGCGGGAATATTCACTCTGTAAAGGATGGCGTCGGTGTCGAAGGCACTGAAATCCTTGCCTTGTCCCTTGTAGAGCCACAGTTCTGCAAAAAGCCGGTCGTCAGCCATCTGCTCGGGATGTATGTCGGCAAGTCGGCGGACATACGAAGCCTTGGTCCACCAGAAGTTGCCCGAATACATCACCCTTTTGGCGGGCAATGGTGGCCAGCGGTAACTGCCATACATGTCGTAGCCGTCGGAAAGCGTGTTGACAGCCACCTTCCATTGGTCAAAAAGGAAATATTCCATCTCCTTGCGCCACGATTCCACGTTGTGCATGAACCAGCGATAGTGTCGGTCGGTGGACTCGCCGCCATAGAAAGAGATGCCCTTTGTGTGAAAATAATAGACCAGACAGTCCTCTTTCTCACAAAGTGCCTTCACTTGTGCCAACGCGGGATACTCAAACAATTTCGGGTTGCGTTGCACGCTTACGATGTCCAGTTTGTCGGTATCGATGATGTGGCGCAATTCTTCCACATCCGTTTCTTGGAAAATGATGCAACTGACAAAGAGTTTGTCGGTATGTTCAAGCAGTCCGCTGCGCTTGAGATGACAGTATTGGTTGGCGACAAGCCGTTGCCATCCACGGGCACAGAACACATGGTAGACCCCATAAATGGGTCGGGTGTTTGTGGGCGTGTGCTGCCACGGACTGAGGTCGTATCGCTCGTAAGTGTGGAAAAGCGTGCGGTATAAGCTGTTGAGAAGGTTCATCCTGCATTTTCAATTAGACCATGCAAAGTTACGACATTTATCTTAATTTGTAGACGGAAAGATTTGCTTTTAGAAATAAAAGCACTAATTTTGCACATATTAATGGCTTGTTGCCGATAAGAAAAGAATGGACAGAATAGAAAAATTCAATACGGGGGAGACACAGGAAAGTCTGCGGGCTGAGTATAATCCCGACGGTTCGGTGCTCCGCCGTGCCCAATTGCGCATGCTCGACATGCTCATCTATTTGCAGGATGTGGCGAAGAGCATTGGCGTGCCTTGTCGTATAGACGGTGGAAATGTGCTGGGTGCCCTGCGTCACAAGGGATTCATCCCATGGGATGACGATGTGGACGTGGTGGTGGACCAGAAGGACTACAAACGATTGTGCGACTGGCTCATTGCACACCCACATCCTCAATATGTGCTGCAGAACAACCAGACTGACCCAGGCTATTACAAGGAATGGGCTTGCTTGCGGGATCTGAAGAGCGAGCATATCAGCAATGAGGCGCAAGGTGAGCGGGAACGCCGTTCGCATGTGGTGCAGAAATATCGTGGACTGCATATAGACATCTTCCCTTATGAAGGACACATGATTCCTTGGGTGCAGCGCTTGGCTGCGAAACTGTCGTGTGTGGTCAACTTCGACTTGGCAGGCCGTTATCCTCGGTTGGCGCAGTGGGGATACAATGTACTCCACTATGCTGTTTTCCCGGCATTCCGCGCTTTCAGCCATGTGTTTGGCAATCCGAATCTCTATATGCATTCCTATGGTGCTTGGTTCTATGAGCGCAATCCGAAGCGCATCATGGTGCCCCACAAGGATATAGAGTTTGAGGGCCATGTGTTTGAAGGGCCTGCCGACCCTGAGGAACTGTGCCGCATCGCATATGGCAATTATATGGATCTGCCGCCGAAAGACAAGCGGGACAGACATCATGTGAGTATTAAATTCTTAGACTAATATATTATATATAATAAGGTATAT
>JBNMIE010000004.1:0-73595 GCA_050873125.1 Prevotella sp. | reverse complement strand
CTCCGTGCTGAGTAATCCTTAGATAGAATATCATTATTCTACATAAGTTGGTGCTGACTTTCTTTTGAGAGTCAGCACTTTTTCTTTTTATTCCGTTTGCCGTTTATGGGTGATTGTCACGCTGTCGGAATGCATCAATCTTCTATAGGGAACGGCAAAAGCGTTTTTCTTGTGTGTGAACAGAGAGGAAAGTGGACATCTTTATTTCATAATTCGCACAATTGCACTACCTTTGCAAGCAATAACACTTAGACTATGAAGATATTTGCAATCGGAATGAACTATGCTCTGCACAATAAAGAGCTGCATTCCACGTTATCAAAGACAGATAAACCTGTGATTTTCATCAAGGCGGACTCTTCCTTGCTCAAGGATCATAAGCCTTTCTTCATCCCGGATTTCATGGGACGCATTGACTACGAGACCGAACTCGTCGTCAGAATATGCCGATTGGGAAAGAGCATTCCGCAGCGTTTCGCTCATCGCTACTACGATGCAGTGACGGTGGGAATCGACTTTACGGCACGTGACATGCAAAAAGAAATGCGGGAGAAAGGATTACCTTGGGACATCTGCAAGGGTTTTGATGGTGCGGCGACGATTGGCGACTGGGTTGATGTATCCAAATTCCGGGATATTCAAGCCATACATTTCCATCTCGACATCAATGGCAAGACTGTTCAGGAGGGATGCACGAGCGATATGCTCTACAAGGTGGACGAAATCATCGCCTATATCAGTCAGTTCTATACGCTGAAAACGGGTGATATCCTTTATACTGGCACACCTGTAGGAGTAGGTCCTGTGCACATTGATGACCATTTGGAAGGTTATCTGGAAGACCGGAAGGTGTTGGAATTTAATTGTAAATAATAGGCGGGGCGAAACTTTGCCCTGTAAGGACAAGAAATATTGATGGTGAACAGATATAAAACTTTGTGGGCGATTCTCGTGTTGTGGACTTTGGCACTCGGTGTGAAAGCCCAACGATTCTTCAATCTCACGGCAGACGAGGTGAAGATAGATAGCGTGTTGCCCATGTTCACCCATTCTTTTGACTTGGGGCCTCAGTTTGCGGACTCGGTTTACGACGTGAAGATTGTTTATCCGGAGTTCCTGCCCCTTTCCCATGAGGACATTTCCCGTTATGGCAAAATCACAGATTCTCCACTCCCTTCCATGCCCCTTGTCAACCAGCAGGTTGTCCTGTCTCGGAAAAAAGGTAAACTGGAAGTATCGTTCGTACCCTTGGTGTTGCATGATGGGAAACCGCAGTATCTGGTGAGTTTCATGCTTCGTGTCACCGCTTCCCCTGTTAAGGCCCGTGTCAAGACGCGTGCCTCCAACAGCCAGTCTGCCGCATCCTCCCGCTATGCTGCCCATTCCGTGCTTTCTTCCGGAACGTGGGCTAAGATACGTGTCCCTTCTTCCGGCATTTTCCAGCTCACGTCCGACTTGATTCGCAAGGCAGGCTTCAGCGATTTGTCGAAGGTGAAAATCTATGGCTATGGTGGAGCTTTGCAGCCCGAAGCCTTGAATGGAGACTATCTCAAATCCACCGATGACTTGCATGAGGTGGAACAATGCATTGTCGGAAACAAGCACCTTTTCTATGCACAAGGTCCAGTTTCGTGGACACCTTCCGGCAAGCACTACACCCGGGTTCGCAATTATTGTTCCGACTATGGCTATTATTTCCTGACGGAGAATGGGGATGAACCCCTCACGGTGGACAGTGCGGCTTTTGTTTCCGCCCATTATCCTTCGGCAGACTATCTCTGCTCACTTTATGAAAAAGAAGATTATGCGTGGTTTGAGGGCGGCAGAAACCTCTATGACGGACAGACCATTGACAACCAGAAATCCTATACATTCACCCTCGCATCCCGTGCCAAGCAGCATGAGCATGGTGGCGGCAAGGGCGCTGTGACCGTTGTTGTCAGTGGCAATAGTGCCGGACAGGTGACTGTGGCGATGAATGGAAAACAGTTGGGGACGCTGACCTTGGGAAGGTTGGGCATATATGATAGGGGAACATCTGCCCAAAGCACGTTCACAGTGGACAGCATCCTGCCCAGCAATGAATTTACGATTACCAATTCTTCGGTTGCACAGCCTGTGCGGTTGGACTATGTGTCGGTGATGCTCGATGACGATGAGTTGGCTGCTGCTCCACTTCTCAGCACTGACGCTTTCCCTGTGCCAGAATATGTGTACAACATCACCAACCAAGACCATCATGCCGACGGGTTTGCCGATATGGTCATCATCATCCCGACCAGCCAGAAGTTGCTTGCCCAGGCACAAAGAATTGCCGATTTGCACAAGACACATGATGGCATGAGGGTGAAGATTGTGCCTGCCGATGAACTCTACAACGAGTTCTCCAGTGGAACGCCTGATGTCAATGCTTACCGCCGGTATCTGAAAATGCTCTATGACCGTGCCGAGACAGAAGCAGACATGCCCAAACATTTGTTGTTGTTTGGCGACGCCTTTTGGGACAATCGAATGAATGTCGCTGCCGCCAAGAGCTATTCTTCGGACGATTTCCTGCTCACCTATGAGAGCGAAAACTCCTTCAGCAAGACGGACAGTTATGCCGATGATGGATTCTTCGCTTTGTTGGATGATGGCGAAGGCGCTCATTCCGGCAAGGGTATGAGCGACAAATATGATATAGGTGTAGGCCGCTTCCCCGTTCGTGATGAGGTGGAGGCGAAAGCTATGGTGGACAAGACCATCTCCTATGTGGAGAACAAGAATATGGGCCCTTGGCAGAACACGTTGATGTTTATGGGTGATGACGGCAACAACACCGCCACCAGTGTGGAGAACAGCATCCACATGGAGGATGCCGACAATGCCGCCAAGGTGGCGGAGAGTGCTTCTCCCGCATTTGATGTGAAACGTGTGATGTGGGATGCCTACACTCGGGAGTCGTCCTCTACGGGCAATTCTTATCCTGAGGTAGAGCGTATTGTCAAGAACCAGCAGGCGGCTGGCGCACTGATTATGAATTATTCCGGTCATGCTGCCGAGCAGAGCCTCTCGCATGAGATGGTGTTGAAGCTCAGTGATTTCGATGGCTTCACCAATAAGAATCTTCCGTTGTGGATGGCGGCAGCGTGTGATGTCGCCCCTTTCGATGGAACTATCAAGAATATCGGAGAGGATGCGGTGCTGAATGCCAATGGTGGCGCGGTGGCTTTCTTTGCCGCTGGCAAGACGGTCTATCAGCCGCTCAATGGACAGATCAACCGGGCTTTCCTCCAGTATGCGCTGAATCCAGTGGACGGCAAACGCCCGACATTGGGCTATGCGCTGATGCAGGGCAAGAACAGTTTGAGCACGACAGGTTCCCAAGCCTATATAAATAAGGTACAATATGTGTTGCTTGGCGACCCTGCCATTAGTCTGAACTTCCCGTTGCTCAAGGTCGTGGTCGACAGCATCAACCGCCAAGTGCCTTCTTCCGGCAATATTGTCAATCTGAAAACCGGATCGACGGTGAGCGTTTGTGGACACGTGGAGAAGGAAGGACAAGTGGACGACAGCTTTACGGGACTTGTCAACATGAAGGTCTTCGACTCCAAGGAGTTGGTTGCCTGCAAGGGCAACGATCCGCTGACCACCAGCATCTTCCAGTTCTATGACCGTCAGAAAGTGTTATATAATGGTACAGACAGTGTGAAATCCGGCAAGTTTGAGATGACATTTGCCGTTCCTCAGGATATCAACTATTCTGGCGAGACCGGCAAGATGACCCTTTATGCCTACAGCGCCAACAGTGCCGAGCAGGGCCATGGTGCGGAAGAGCATTTCCTCGTTTCCGGCGGTGAGGTGGCAGACAATGATTCCATCGGTCCGTCCATCTATTGTTATCTCAACTCTCCATCCTTTGTCGATGGTGGAGATGTGAATCCGTCGCCCTATTTTGTGGCGAATATCTCCGACAAGGATGGCATCAACGCTTCGGGCAATGGCATTGGCCATGATTTGGAATTGGTCATAGACGGGGATTTCCAGAAAACCTACAATCTCAACGACCGGTTCAACTTCGATTTCGGCTCCTATACACAAGGTTCCACCTCTTATTATATACCGGAACTGTCTGAGGGCGTACACAAGCTGAAATTCCGTGCTTGGGACATTCTCAACAATTCCTCCACGGCAGAACTCACCTTCCGGGTTGTCAAGGGACTGCGGCCCAACGTACTCAACGTCAACTGCACCCAGAACCCGGCACGGAC
Source organism: Prevotella sp. (assembly GCA_050873125.1). GTDB lineage: Bacteria > Bacteroidota > Bacteroidia > Bacteroidales > Bacteroidaceae > Prevotella. Next base: position 69,342 of record JBNMIE010000004.1, on the reverse strand, counting down.
CAACACGTCCTTCATCATCTCCCATGACCGTGCAGGAAGCAATCTGGATGTGACCATCGAGGTCTTTGACATGATGGGGCGCTTGTTGTGGCGTCATCAGGAGAGTGGGGTAGCGGCGCAGAGCACCTACACCGTGGATTGGGATTTGACCACCAATGCGGGCAGCAAGCTCTCCACTGGTGTTTATCTCTATCGGGCACAATTGTCCGCTGACGGCAGTGCCAAATCCTCAAAGGCAAAGAAACTCATTGTGATAGGCAATAATTAGCAAGATTTTGAGTTATAAAGACATGAAACAGTCTCAAAGAATCATCATAGCGTTATTCGCGCTTTTCGCTTGCGTGCTTACAATTCAAGCGCAAGACAAGAAAGATATGTTCAACCCGGAACGTACTTCTGTCACTTCACAGACCATCGCTCCGGATGCCCGTGCCGGTGGTATGGGTGATATTGGTGCCGCCACCGATCCTGACGTGGCCTCGCAATATTGGAATCCAGCCAAATATCCGTTCACCATTTCTCGTGCCGGAGTGTCCCTCAACTACACCCCATGGCTGCGTCAGTTGGTCAACGACATCGACCTTGCCTATTTGGTGGGCTACTACCGCATTGGCGACTATTCCGCCATTTCCGGTTCTTTGCGCTATTTCTCTTTGGGTGAGGTGATGACTTCCGAGGACGACAATGCCATGACCATCAACCCCTATGAGATGTCTGTGGATGTCGCCTATTCCTTGATGCTCAGTGAGCACTTCTCTTTGGGTGCCGCCGTCCGTTGGATTTATTCCGACTTGTCTGACAAATATGACGATGACACGAAGCCGGGTTCAGCTTTTGCCGCAGACCTGTCTTGTTACTATCAGAACTATCTGAATATAGGTAGCCGCGAATGCCAGTTGGGCTTGGGCTTGAATATCAGCAACATCGGTAGCAAGATAACCATGGGTACCGACGACCGCAGCGAGTTCCTGCCGACCAACATGCGTCTTGGCGCCTCCTTGATGGTGCCTATCGATGAGTACAATCGTTTCACGATTGCTGCCGATGCCAACAAACTGCTTGTTCCCACCTATCCTCAGAAAAGATCTGATGAGAGCAATGAGGATTATCAGAACCGCTTGCAGAAGGATTATTACGACGTGTCGAGCATCAGCGGCATCTTCAAGAGCTTTGGTGATGCGCCTAACGGATTCAAGGAAGAGATGCAGGAGATTAGTTGGAGTGTCGGTGCGGAATATGTTTACAACGACAAGTTCGCCCTTCGTGCCGGCTATCACCATGAGAGCGAGAACAAAGGTAACAGAAAGTACTTCACGGTTGGAGCGGGCTTCAAGATGAGCGCATTCTCCCTCGATGCCGGTTATGTGATTGCCACAGCCAAGAGCAATCCTCTTGACCAGACCCTTCGGTTCTCCTTGACCTTCGATTTGGATGGCATCAAGGACTTGTTCCGCAGATAATAGAATCAATCATGAAAATACGAGTAGGTTTCGGTTACGACGTTCACAAGTTGGTTGAGGGTCGTGACCTTTGGTTGGGTGGCATCAAGATAGACCACACCCTCGGTTTGTTGGGACACAGTGATGCGGATGTCCTGATTCATGCCATTTGCGACGCCCTTTTGGGAGCAGCCAATATGCGCGACATCGGTTACCATTTCCCCGACACCTCCGCTTCCACGCTGGATATAGACAGCAAGATACTGTTGCGCAAGACCATGTCGCTCATTGCCTCGAAAGGCTATCGGCTGGGCAATGTCGATGCTACGGTTTGTGCGGAGCGGCCCAAGATAAACCCTCATGTGGAGGAGATGAAACGCTGTCTGGCGGAAGTGATGGACACCGATGTGGACAACATCTCCATCAAAGCCACGACGACGGAGAAATTAGGCTTCACCGGCAGGGAAGAGGGCATCAGTGCCTATGCGACTGTTCTGATAGAAAAGGACTAAAACAAAATACGCCACAACTCTCAACGAGCTGTGGCGTACATATTTAAACTAAAAATCCTTTTCAAATCAAAGGGAACCTCACGGTCCACCTTTGTCGTCCAATTAAACAATCAGTTTAATTACCTTAATCTAATAACTAAAAACCTAAATCTATTACTACTAACCTAAACAATCTATTAACCTTTTGACAGTGCAAATTTACATTATATTCTTGAACTTGCAATACTTTTGACTTAAATATTTTGGTTTATTAACGCTTATTTAACCTCAAGGTTTTATTATGTATTCCGTTTGTCATGTCGAGTGTGCAATATACACTACAATGGCCCCTGACACCTTGTAAAGTCAAGGGATAATGTTTCTGTCTGAGAGCGGAAAATCGCTTCCATGCTCTTCAGTTACCCCAGCTTTTACAGAATGTAGGCTGCGTCTCAACAATACAAAATAAAAGAGAAACAAGTACGCTTTTATTTTGTATTGTCTTCGATTTACACTACCTTTGCAATTGTATAAAAAAGAACCTTATGCGCGTACTGATAGTAAACACAAGTGAGAAAAAGGGTGGGGCAGCCGTTGCCGCCAACCGTCTGACCGAAGCGCTCATTAACAATGGAGTCAAGGCCAAGATGCTCGTTATGGAGAAGCAGACTTCTTCCATCTATGTGGCGTCTTGCGTCGGTCATTGGTGGGGATTGTTCTGCTTCTTTCTCGAGCGTTTGGTCATTTGGATTACCAATCTGTTTAGCCGGAAAAATCTTTTTACCGTCTCCATAGCCAATTTGGGTACCGACATCACCAAGACGGCGGAGTTCAACGAGGCGGACGTTATCCATCTTCATTGGACCAATCAGGGATTCCTTTCCTTGCGCTCTTTGCGCAAGATTCTGGACAGTGGCAAGCCTGTTGTGTGGACAATGCACGACATGTGGCCCTGCACCTCCATTTGCCATTATTCCTATGACTGCATGCGGTTTACAGAGGAGTGCGGCAATTGTCCGTTCTTGCGTTTCCCCCACCGGCACGATCTCTCTTGGCGGGTGATGCGGAAGAAGGAGAAGCTGATGAAGGGCCGCCGCATCCACATGGTGGCGGTGAGCAATTGGCTGGCAGAACAGGCCCGGCAGAGCACTGTCACGAAGTATCAGAGCATTTCTGTTGTCCCCAACGCCTTGTCCCTCTCCCATTTCCATCTGTTGTCCCGCAGCAATAGCCGGGAGATGCTGGCGCTTCCCGACCGCAAGATCATTGTGTTCGGCGCCGCCCGTATAGACGCTCCCATCAAGGGCATTGACTATCTGTTGGATGCCCTTCGGCTTTTGATAGAGCGCAAGACCTATCGCCGGGAGGATTTATATCTGGTGCTCTTTGGCGGTCTGAAAGACGAGTCCTTGAAACAGCGCATTCCCGTAGACTTCAGTTATCTTGGCTTTGTCAAGGATGAGGACGACTTGTCGACGGTCTATTCCGCCGCCAACGTCGTGGTGTCGTCGTCTCTTTACGAGACCTTCGGGCAGACGCTTATCGAGGCGCAAGCCTGTGGCTGCATTCCGGTGTCGTTCAACAACAGTGGGCAATGCGACATCATTGAGCACAAGGTGAACGGATACCTTGCCGAATACAAGTCGGTGGAAAGCCTTGCCGAGGGCATCGACTGGGGACTGAAGGCGGAAATTCCTGCCGCCCAGCTCCGTAACAATGTCATTCGGAAATATTCTGAAAGTGTCGTGGCGAAGAGTTATATCGACCTTTATAATCAAATAGCGAAGACAAAAGCATGATCAAGTTTTCCATTATCACCATTACGTATAACGCTGCACCGGTGTTCAGCCGTACAGCCGACAGCGTGCTCCATCAGCACTACCGCAATGTGGAGCACATCATTATCGACGGAGCCTCTACGGACAAGACCCTCGCTCTTGCCAAGGACTACATGGAGCGTTCGTATGCCGCCTCCAATGGGCACGACATCCGTATTGTCTCGGAACCCGACAATGGCATTTATGATGCCATGAACAAGGGCGTCGCCCAAGCCTCTGGCGATTACATCTGTTTTCTGAATGCCGGCGACAGCCTGCCTTCTGCCGACACACTTGACAAGATTGTCGCCAATGCCGATCTGTCAAAGACGCAAGCGGAGGGTTTCCCTTTGCCGGCTGTGCTCTATGGCGACACCCATGTGGTGGACGGTGACGGCCGTTTCTTGCATCGCCGTCGGCTTTCTCCTCCCGAACATCTCACATGGCGCTCTTTCCGCCATGGCATGTTGGTTTGCCATCAGGCATTCTATGTCCGCACAGACATTGCCCGCGAAGTGCCCTATGACTTGCAGTACAAGTATTCTGCCGATGTGGATTGGTGCATCCGGATTATGCGGTTGGCTGGCGAAAGGGGGCTGCAACTGAAAAACGTGCATGCCGTCCTCGCCAATTACTTGCAGGAAGGCACCACCACACGCCACCACAAGGAATCGCTCAAGGAGCGTTTCCACATCATGTGCCACTACTATGGCTCTTTCTCCACCGTGTGCATGCATCTTTGGTTCGCTGTCAGAAACATCATCAAATAACTTATACAACTATGAATAAGAAGACTTTTATAGCTTTACTTTCTGCGATTGTCGGCTTTCTCATTCCAGCCCTTGCCACTTCCCGCCCCTCGACAGACCCTTCTGTCGTGGATGCGATGACGGGCGCCAGTGAACAGGCGGAACAGAAGACCGTAAAACCTGCGAATGGGGTCGGAAATCTTCAAAAGGGAGACTACGGTTACCTCTATTGCCACATGAGTGGATTGGGAGAATGGACTGCCTATGCCATCAGTCGTGACGGCTATCACTATGAGGACATCTTGGGCGGAAAGCCAATTTTTGACCCTGCCAAGCATGCTCGTATAGAAGGAGGTACGCGCGATGCCTATATCTGTCGTACCCATGACGGCAAAGGCTATCTCATGGTCACTACGGATATGAGCAATGCCAAGTCTCGCACTTGGAACAATTTCGGCATTGATCTGCTCCGCAGCAAGGACCTGATTCATTGGGAGTCGGTAACGTTCGACTTCCGCAAGGGCCCTGCCATTTTCTGTGATCCCGAGTCGCCAGACTGCTATAAGGACTATTCCACCATCACCCGTGTTTGGGCTCCACAGATATTTTGGGATTGCAACTATCGTTGGCCCAATGGCAAGAAGGGCGGTTATATGATTTACTACTCCTTGCTCAACCTCAAGGAAGAGGGCTACGACCGCATGTATTATTCCTATGCCGATGAGACTTTCACCAAGATTACCAAACCCCGCCTTCTTTTCGATTGGGGATATGCGACCATTGATGCGGACATCAACTATCTGCCGTCGGATGGTCTCTACCACATGCTGATCAAGAAAGAAGGTGGCAAGCCCGGCATCTATACCGCTACAGCCAAGTCCATTACGGGGCCTTGGAGCAATCCTGTGGAAGACGACTATGTGAGCTTTGAGGGAAAGAAGAAATGTGAGGGCTCGTCAGCCTTCCAACTCATCGGTGACAGTACTTGGCGAGTGGCATATATTGAGTATTCTTCCAAACCGAGACATTACCGCATTTGCAAAGCGGACAAATATCTTCGCAACTTCTCGTCGCCTGTCGACATCGAGGGCGTTACGGGTCCGCAGCACGGTTCTTTCATGCGCTTGACCAAGAAGGAATATATGCGTTTGAAACAATGGTCTGAGAGCAACAAGGGCAAATAGCCCTTGTCTGCTTGCGCCGTTTCAGAAAAAGTTTTCCGCCAAAAATCATACATACCTACATAAAACTCCCGAATCCCCAGTGTTTATGCGGAGTTTGACTATGTAGGTAGGGCGGAAAATCATACATAAATCATACATGAACCTACATAAAACCGCCCATTTTGCCCACTTCTCCCGTCATTTCAACCGTCGAATAAGGCATTTTAGGCAGTATTTGTAGGCAGATTTTTGCAAAGTGGGTGCAGTTGGTAAAAGTATCATGCAGGTTAGAGGTCTAACAAGACCCTGACTCAGGGCGGTTACTTTAGGATGGTCTTTGAATTGGTACTGCTTTAATGGACACGATTTGTACAATCATACTAAAATAGTAGTCAACCTCATCCCATGATTTGCAGGAACACAAACTCGTTTTGGGGGTTCTGATATATCCATAGCCAAAACAGCATCATGCATACAGTTGACCCTAATTTTATTGGGCTGTGCCAATATTTCTTTCCCTTGACAGCAAGATTGAAAACCGTAATTGCTTGCGGTTGATTTGTGAACAGCCCATTTCGGGGCGCAACAAAGCGGTGTTTACATGGTGCCCAGGGCTTGGGCAATGAGTGCCCATGCCGGTGGGCAATGGATGCCCAGGCGGTGGGCAACTGATGCCCAGAACGTTGGCATGGAATTGGGCAACTGATTGGGGGATGATGGGAGAGGCGTGTGGCGAGGTTGGCGGAGCGTTTCAAGTGTTGTTCTTACTATGTAGGTTCATGTATGATTTATGTATGATTTTTGGGTCTACCTACATAGTCAAACACCGCATAAACACTGGGGGTTCTGGGCTTTTATGTAGGTATGTATGATTTTTGGCGGAAAACTTTTCTCAGATGAGCAATTTTTATGGCTTTGTGGGGCTGTTTGTACTGATTTTAAGGGCGCTCTCAATATTGTATGCGCCATCGCTCGGCTTTTCAAGGTGGAGGATTTTGCCATTTGAAGTGTAAAATGTGAAATCCGTTAAGTTAAAGAGTGTGTGCGTACACATTAAATATCGCGCTGATAGTAGACGTATATTGTACACTCTAAATGCGTCTTTTCGTACACAATGGATGATATACGAACAATATGAATAGTACTATTATAAAGGAATGTTTTACCTTTGTGACACAAATTTAGCAATCGAAACATAAAACCAAAAATAATAAAACCTGTAATCAGTGACAGGCTCTGCAAATGGTCTGCACTCCTTACCTATCAAAACCATCCAAGTATGAACAATAACAAAATCCTTAAATGTTCAGTTCTACCCTTGGCCTTGTGTTTCTCGACGATGACCTTGTCGCCCATATCGGCGTTGAAGGCGAGTGCGGAGATTCAGAACACGCAACAAGGAGAACTTGTGAAAGGTACAGTTGTCGACGATGCTGGTGAGCCCATCATCGGCGCAAGTGTCGTTGTTGTAGGTGGCAATGCTACCTTAGGTGCCATAACCGACATTGACGGTCATTTTGCCATCAAGGTGAAACCCGGTCAAAAGCTCAAAGTCACTTATGTGGGCTACAAAGAGGCTGTGGTTGTCGCCAAGCAAGGCATGAAAGTGCAGATGAAGACTGCCGACCAGACATTGGACGAGGTGACCGTCGTGGCTTATGGTGTACAGAAGAAAGTGACCGTGACCGGCGCTTTGTCCTCTATCAAGAGTGAGGACCTCACCCGCACCCCGGTTTCTTCCGTCAACAATGTGTTGGCAGGACAGTTGTCCGGTGTGACCACCGTGCAGTATTCTGGTGAGCCTGGATCCGATGCCGCTTCTATTTTCGTCCGCGGTAAAGGTAGTTGGGTAGACTCCAACCCACTCATCCAGGTGGATGGTGTGGAGCGTTCCATGAGCGACATCGACCCGAACGAAATCGAGAGCATCACCGTCTTGAAGGATGCTTCCGCTACAGCCGTGTTCGGTATCCGTGGTGCCAACGGCGTTGTGCTGATTACCACCAAGCGTGGTAAGGAAGGCAAGGCCAAGATTTCCGCCTCCACTTCTTTCTCCGCTTTGACTCCGACCAAGATGGTGGAGCAGGCCTCTTCTTATGATTATGCGATGTTCTATAATCAGATGAGAGAGAATGATGGACAGAAAGAGCGTTTCCTTCCGGGCGTTATCCAGAAGTTCAAGGATGGCTCCGATCCGATTCGTTTCCCGAACACCCGTTGGGCTGACTACATCATGAAGGATGTCACCATGCAGACCCAAAGCAATGTCAACATCTCTGGCGGTACCAAGGCAGTGCGCTACTTCATCAGCGCCGGTATGTTCACCCAGGGAGGTTTGTTCAAGGGCTTTGAGCAGAGCTATACCAACGACTACCGTTACAAGCGTTTCAACTATCGTGCCAACTTGGATATCGATCTGACGAAGACCACCACCTTGAGCGTGAACCTCGCCGGCATGACAGACGAAGCTAAAAAGCCATACACCAGCCAGGGCTCGTCTGGTATGATTAAGAATATGTATTATGCCACACCTTTCTCAAGTCCGGGTGTTGTGAACGGCAGATTCATCAAGAACGGTATTGATGCTGACGACAACCAGGATGGCAACATGCTTCCTTTCGTAGGCGGCAATGGTATGGCATACTATGGCACAGGTTTCAGCAATACGAACAACAACAAGTTGAGCATGGACTTGAAGTTGACCCAGAAACTCGACTTCATCACCAAGGGCTTGACTTGGCACATCAAGGGTTCTTACAACAGCTCTTATGCAGTCTATAAGAGCGGTTCTGCCAGCATGGCCACTTACACGCCTGTATATAAAAAGGTGTTGGACGAGGAAGGCAACCCTGTTCTTGACGAGGAAGGCAATCCTACCTATCAGATGCTTTACCGCAAGGATGGCGATACCACAACTCCTTCTTACGGAACTTCCACCGGCAAGGGACGTGACTGGTATGTGGAGAGTGCTTTCAACTATAACCGCACCTTCGGTTTGCACACCGTAACCGGTCTGTTGCTCTACAACCAGAGCAAGCAGTATTACTACAGTTCATCCTATGCCGATATCCCACGTACTTATGTAGGTTTGGTTGCCCGTGTCACCTACGACTGGAACCACCGCTACATGGCAGAGTTCGACTTCGGTTACAACGGTTCCGAGAACTTTGCTCCAGAGCGTCGTTACGGTTCCTTCCCTGCAGGTTCTGTAGGATGGTTGATCAGTGACGAGCCTTTCTTCAAGCCATTGAAAAAGGTGGTGTCCTTCTTCAAACTCCGTGCTTCTTGGGGTAAGGTAGGTAGCGATAAGATTGGAACCCGTTTTGCCTATCTTCCAGACCCATACAACGTGAACCAGACCGCGCTCTTCGACCGTACAGGTTACAATGACGGTTCTTATGGATACATCTTCGGTACCCGTTATGGTCAGGTTGCTGAAAATGCGAAATATGGTGCTGTGGAAGGTGCGAAGAACAATCCGCTCGTAACTTGGGAAACCGCCTTCAAGCAGGACTATGGTTTCGACTTGAACTTCTTCAACGAGCGTCTGCGCACTACCTTCGACTATTATCATGAGAATCGTAAGGACATCTTCCTCAGTGATGGCACTGTTCCATCCATTGTCGGATTCACTCCTCCAAAGTCCAACCTCGGTAAGGCTGAGTCTTGGGGTTATGAGGTGTCTGTAGGCTGGAACGACAAGATTGGCGACAACTTCCGCTATTGGGCAAAGTTGAACCTTTCTTACAACCAGAATAAGGTGGTTGAGGCCAAGGAAGCTCCTCAGAACAATGAATACCAGTATTCCAAGAACCACCGTATCGGTGCCCGTTCTCAGTATAAGTTCTGGAAATATTACTATGAAGGTGCAGAGGCTGACTATGAGAAAGAGTTCGGCTCACCATTCCCGAAACAGTTGGTGTCAGAACTTCAATATGGTGACGCTGTCTACGTAGACCTTGACAAGAATGGCAAGATTGACGGTAATGATAACAGCCGTGACTATGGCTACACAGACGATCCTCAGTATATCGCAGGTCTCAACCTCGGTTTCCAATGGAAGAACTTGAGCTTCAACGCCCAGTTGACCGGTGCCTGGAATGTGAGCCGTATGATCAGCGACGTCTTCCGTCAGCCGTTCCTCAGCAACAACTCTTCTACAGAGGGTGGTCTGCTCCAGTACCATGTGGACAACACTTGGACGAAGGAAAATCCTTCACAAAGTGCTGAGTATCCACGTGCTACATGGACCAATGCCTCTCAGAACTATGCCACATCAACACTCTATGAGAAGGATGCCAAGTATCTCCGCTTGAAGACCATCCAGGTGGCTTACGACTTCCACTTCCCATTCATGAAGGTGCTGGGCTTGACACAGTTACAGCTTGCGTTGAGCGGTTACAACCTCTTTACATTGACTCCGTATAAGTGGGGCGACCCGGAGACTCGCGCTTCCAATGCGCCCTCTTATCCTCTTCAGAGAACTTATACAGCCAGTCTTAAAATCGGATTCTAAACGAAATTACGAATATGAAATTATATAACAAACTATTCATAGGCGTTGCCGGTATGATGCTTGGAGCATCCGTCTTCACCGCTTGTACCGACAAGATAGCCTTCGGCAATGCTTTCCAGCAGAAGCCGTCAGGCTCAACCGTAACCAAGGATACGGTGTTCAACAGTCCTACCTATACCGAGCAATTCTTGACTTCCATCTATGCGCTCCAGTATTATGGACTACCTTTTAATAATAAATGTGGCAACAGTGCGAGCCCTTGGGTTGGTAAGTTTGACCAGCTCACAGACTGCTGGTTGATGCACTGGAACAGCAACACCATTTGGAACGAATACTATTCCGGCACACTCGACGCCACCAAGACCCCATTGCTCAGTTTCACTGGAGACAATGTGTGGGAGGCTGTGCGTGCTGCCTGGTTGTTGCTGGAGAATGTGGACAACGTGCCGGGCTTGTCTGAAGAGAAGAAGGCTTCCTTCAAGGCTCAGGCCAAGTGCTTGATTGCCGCCCGCTATTTCGACCTGTTCGCCGTTTATGGTGGTCTGCCTATTGTTGACCACGCTTTTGAGGGAACCGAAAGTTCCTACAATCTTCCCCGTGCTACGGTGGAGGAGACGGTCAACTTTATGGTGAAGTTGCTGGATGAGGCCATCGATTCCAATGCGCTTCCTTGGGCATACAATGGCAATACCACAGAAACCGACGCCGCCAACAACACCGGCCGTTGGACCGCTGCGGGCGCCGAGGCTTTGAAGGCCAAAATCCTGACCTATGCCGCCTCACCTCTTTTCAATGCCGACCAAGGTTATTATGGCGGCACATCAGAGGCAGAGCAGAAACATTTGGTTTGGTACGGCAATTTCGACCAGGAACGTTGGCAGAAAGCTTTGCAGGCTTGTGAGAAGTTCTTCCAGGATCTGAATGCCAAGGGACATTATCAGTTGGTGACCACCGACTATTTGGGTTTGAGCAAGAGCTGCGATACCTATCGTCTGGCTTACCGTCGCGGTTACATCGACCAGGCCAGTCCAGAGATTCTCCATTCCGTACGTGTCCATGGTTACGATTCCTATGGTTCCAAGTCTTATGTATGGCATGCCTGGCTTGACAATCCAGCCCGTCTGAACTGTCTGCCAACAACCGAATACGTGGATCTGTTCCCATGGAAGGATGGCAAGCCCTTCAATTGGGACAAGGATCTGGCTGCCGGTAAAATCAATGGTCAGAATGGCCGTTTGTTCTTCAAATATACAAGAAAGATGGGTGTGACTTTGAAGGACGCACAGCGTGACCCACGTCTTTATGAGGAGTGTATCGTGACAGGCCAGCAATATTCTCTGGACGGAACCACGGGTAAGTCCAATGGCGATGTCTATGAGTTGTGGGTCGGCGGTTATGACGCCAAGTTCAATGTGGCTACTTGGGACGAGAAGACCAGCGAGCTGAAGATGACAGAGGCGCTTGCACAGCGTTATGCCTCAGGTTTTGACTGTAACAAATATTATATCGGCACCGACTATCAGCGTACCTTCTTCACACAGTGGGTATCTCTGAGCATGAGTGAGATGTATTTGATGTATGCCGAGTGTTTGGCTCAGTGCGGTCGTTTGCAGGAAGCTCTTGACCAAATGAATATCGTCCGCAAGCGTGTCGGCTTGGGCAAGGCAGAGTCCTACACACCGTCTCTGAAAACCGACAAGAATGCCCTCCTCGAGGAAATCTTGGCTGAGCGTGCCCGTGAGCTGGGTTTGACCAACAACCACTATTACGACATGATTCGCTACAAGCATGGCGACTGGATGACCAAGCCTCTGCATGGTCTGCTTACCTTCCGTATGCAGAAGAATGCCGATGGACAGTGGGAGCGTGCTTACCGTCCATGGAAGGGCGACGACAAGAATGCGAATGTGGCAGAACCATCCTGCTTCGAATATGAGAAGTTTGAGATTTCCAACCGCACACATGCTTTGTGGGGACAGGATCCTACCTCTCAGAACGTGACCAAGTGGTTCTTGTGGCCTTTCCCGCAGACCGAAATCAACAAGGGATATGGCTTGGTCCAGAACCCAGGTTGGGAATAAACCTTTCTTAATGCTAATAAAGAAAAAACTATGAACAAGAAGAATATATATGCGCTGTCTTTGCTGGTGGGCTGTGTCCTGCCAGTAACAGCACAAACAGATAGCTTGTCTTTTGCAAAACAAAAGATAGAGGTCGGAGCCAACAAGGACTTTGCCCGCGACCAGTCCACGGCAGCTGTCACCATCATCCAGAACCGGGATGTCAACAAGCGTTCTGCCAAGAACATCGGCAGCTCTATCATCGGTCAGGGTGGTAACGGTTTGGTTTCATTACAGAATGGCGGTACCTATTTCAGCAGCAACCCCACTTTCTATGTGCGTGGCTTGCAGACACTTAGCTCCAGCTCTCCACTGGTCTTGGTGGATGGTATTGAGCGCAACATCACGGTGGTGGATCCTTCCGAGGTCGACCATGTGGCTATCCTGAAGGATGCTGCCGCTGTCGCCCTCTATGGCAACAAGGGTATCAACGGCGTGATAGAGATCACCACCAAGCGTGGCAAGGCCAACACCCGTGAGATTACCGTCAACTACGACCATCTCTTCAACTATCAGATAGACCGTCCGAAGTTCATCAATGCCCAGACCTATGCCAAGGCTATGAACGAGGCTGTGGGCTATGAGCATCCCGGAACCGTGAAATACACACCGGAGGAAGTGGAAGCTTTCGGCAATGGCAAGTATCCCGATCTCTATCCGAATGTCAACTGGGTGGACGCTACCTTCCGTCATCATGGCATGACCAACAAGGTCGGTGCGGAGGTGACCGGTGGTGGCGCGAAGTTCCGCTACTACACAGGCATCAACCTGTTGTCAGACAAGGGCTTCATCTTGAACACCACAGATGACAACAACAACAATACCCAGGACAAGTATGTACGTGGCAACCTGCGCATCAACCTGGACATCGACCTGACGCCGACCACCCTGTTGAAGGTGAACACCTTGGGTATGTTGAGCGAAATGTCACAGCCGGGCAATGGCTTGAATCTGTGGAACCTGATGTACACCATCCCTTCCGCAGCCTTCCCCATCAAGTATAAGTCTACCGGTGATTGGGGCGGCAGTTCCACTTGGTCGGGTGTCAACAACCCCGTAGCCAACACCGCAGGAGCTGCCTACTACAAGTTGCATGAGCGCTCACTGTTTGCCGATATGTCCATCAACCAGGACTTGGGCATGTTCTGGAAAGGCTTGAGTGCTACAGCCCGCATGGGTTATGATACCTATTCAACCATCTATGAGGACCACAGCAAGGAATTCATCTATGGTTACTATGCCCCCGCCTCTTGGTCAGACGGTGTTCCGACAGCGGGAACCTACAACACCGGTGGTAAGGCCGGCACACAGGGTACAGGTGCTGCCACCAAAGCCTATGAGCGCCGTTTCCACTTCGATGCAGGCTTGAACTTCGAGCGCAACATCACACCGCTTGACTACCTCTATTCCTCTTTGCGCTATGTTTACGAATATGAGGATGTGACCGGTGTCAACACCACGGTTTACCGTCAGAACGCCACTTGGTTGACCCACTATGCTTACAAGAACCGCTATATCGCAGAGATGGCGATGGTGCTGACTGGTTCCAGCCGTCTGGCTCCAGGACACAAGTGGGCTTTCGCTCCTACCTTCAGTGCCGCTTGGGTGGCCAGCAACGAAAACTGGATGAAGGCTGCCAAGTGGGTGAACTTCTTGAAGTTCCGCGCTTCTTATGGCCGTGTCAATGCCGACTATCTGCCAGGCATCAACATGGACGTTTGGACCTACTACACACAGTATTACACCACCAACGGTGTGACCTATCCGTTTGACTCTGGTTACGGTTCCACTTTCGGCGGTACCACACTGGGACAGATGGCGACAACCAGCCCAAGCCATGAGAAATCAGACAAGTATAATATCGGTCTCGACGCTACCCTCTTTGGCGGTCTCGACCTCCAGTTGGACGCTTACTATCAGCGCCGTTCAGACATCTGGCGTGACGGTTCCAGCGTTTATGGTAGTGTGATTGGTGGCTTCGGCGCTCCTTATGTGAATGCCGGTGTTGTCAACCACTGGGGCTTTGAGGCTTCTGCCGACTATACTCATAAGATTGGTCAGGTGCAGTTCAACATTGGTGCCACTGTCGCTCTCAACAAGAACAAGATCAAGAGCATGGCTGAGGAGCCAAGAGCTTATAAGAACCTCATCCAGACAGGTGGAACACTCGGTTGGTACAGCAGCACAGCAGGCTACACACCAATCATGGGTTACAAGGCCATCGGCTTGTTCCAAAGCAAGGAGGAAATCGCGAACAGTCCCAAGCAGACCCTGGGCGACGTTCTTCCTGGCGACATCAAGTATGAGGACGTGAACCACGATGGTGTCATCGACGCCAACGATATGGTGAAGATCGGTCACAGCACAGTTTGCCCAGAACTCTATTACACATGCCATATCGGCGCAGAGTGGAAAGGACTTGGCTTCGACGCCATGTTCCAGGGTGTAGGCAGATATTCTGCCATGCTGAACACTACAGGCTACTATTGGGGACTGATCAACAACACCTCTCTTTCACAATATGTGTATGACAACCGCTGGACCGAGCAGAACCGCAATGCGGAATTCCCCCGTTTGAGCAGCTCCACCAACAAGAACAACTATCAGTCAAGCACCTTCTGGCTTCGTGACCGCTCGTTCTTCAAGCTGCGCAATGTGGAAGTTTATTACAACTTCTCCAAGCATCTGTTGTCAAAGACAGGCTTCCTCAATGCAGCCAAGTTGTATGTCCGTGGTACCGACCTCTTCACGCTCGACCATTTGAACAGTGTGGATGCAGAATACTTTGGCACTTCAAGTCCATTGACCAGAAGTGTGATTGTTGGAGCGTCAGTAACATTCTAAACCTACTTAAAGAAAAGAATTATGAAACTGAAAAATATAGTATTGGCTACCGCACTTGGTGCCACCGCCTTGACTTCTTGCTCCGACAAGATGAACTACAAGGAGTATAACGGCTATGATGCGGAATACATTCAGAAGATGTTCAGCCGTGTAGGCGGTTTGATGACCTATATATATAAGGACTTCGACAGCGACTTCGGTTCCTATTCGGGAGCTGTCTTGGGTTCAGCCACCGACGAGTCGGTCTACTCTCATCCGGGCAACGTCATCGAGGACTTCTACAATGGCTCATGGAGCCCCACCAATGCCAAGTCCACTATTTGGAGCCAGGCATGGGACGGCATCACCTATTGTAACCTGGTGCTCGACCAGTTCTCCAACCTGACCTTCCCCGAATACACCCTTGACATTCACTACAAGGAGGAGATGAACCAGTATAAGAACTATGAGTATGAGGCACGCTTTGCCAGAGCCTACTTCTATTTCGAGTTGGTGCGCCAGTACAAGAATGTGCCTTTGAAACTGCATGACATGGATGCCGATGCCGCCAACAAGTTGCCTCAGGCTTCCTCGGATGAAATCTTCCAGTTCATCGACAGTGAGTGCGCCGACATTCAGGAAAAGATTGTGAAGGACTACACCGCTGTTGGTTTCCCTTCAACAGCTGAGACCGGCCGTGCCGGCAAGTTGGCAGTGATGGCGCTGCGTGCCCGTGCCGCCCTCTATCATGCCAGCCCGCTGTTCAACACCAACAACGACAAGAACCTCTGGTTTACGGCAGCCCAACTCTGTCAGGATGTGCTCGTAGAGGCACAGAATGAAGGCAAGACACTTGCCAAGGACTACAGTAAGCTGTTCCTGGCAGACGGCATGAAGGATGTGGACACCCAGAAGGAGTTCATCTTCGGTAGCCGTTCTTTGACTGCGAACAACAGTTTTGAGAAATACAATTTCCCAATCGGTATGGAGAATGCCGGTGGTGGTAACTGTCCTACCCAAAACTTGGTCGACGCTTTCGAGATGACCAACGGAAAGGCAATCGACGAGCCGGGCAGTGGCTATGATCCACAGAACCCCTATGCCAACCGTGACAAGCGCCTCGCCCTGATTGTGGCACGCAATGGCGAGCAGTGGCCAAACTCTGCCAAGGCTCCATTGGAGACCTATGTGGGTGGTGCCAACTCTTCCAGCGTGACCTACGGAACACCGACAGGCTACTATCTGAAGAAGTATGTCAATCCTACTTTGGTCATCGGAAACACAAACCCGGGCACAGCAGCCCACATCTGGGTTATTTTCCGTTTGGCTGAATTCTATCTGGACTATGCAGAGGCTGTGCTGAACTACACAGGCGACGGCTACACCAAGCCCAACGGCCTTTCCCGTACAGCGGCTCAGGCCATCAATATGGTTCGCAAGCGTGCCGGTCAGCCGGACATCGCTACAGGCCTTTCCTTCGAGCAGTTCAAGAAGAAATATGAAAACGAGCGTTTCGTAGAGCTGGCTTTTGAGGGTCACCGCTTCTTCGACCTCCGTCGTTGGAAGAATGCCCCCGAGTATCTGAAGACCATTCGCAAGATGACCATCACCAAAGCTGACGATGGCACCTTGACCTTCACTCCAGGTGTGCTTGAGACACGTACATGGGAAAACAAGTGGTATTTGTTCCCATTCCCACAGAAGGATGTGCTCAACTGCGGATACACACAGAACACAGGTTGGTAAACAAAAAAGAAAACCAGGTCGGTTGGGACAACAGTCCCGACCGACTCCTGATAACAAAGAAACATTTAATCAATAATTTTAAAATCAAGAACTATGAGAAAGTTTTATCTCTTCATTGTCGCTCTTTGCGCAATGGCGCTGAGTGCGCAGGCTGGTGTTAAGGTTCTTTACAACCAGAACTACCAGACCGTTTCTGATGCTTCTTCTTCAGGTTGGGTTGGTCAGGTTTCTGACGGACTGGCTATGGGAAGTACAGACGACGGTACCAAGTATGTGCAGTATTCAACAGGTGCCAACAACGACCGTTCCGCCCATCTCATTTGGGGCGAGGATCTGCTGAAAAGCCAAAACGTCACTTCTTATTCCCTTAGTTTCTATTTTTCAATTGTGGCTTTCGGTAGCAACCACACCACCAGTGAGATTGCTGTGATGTCCGACGAGAACACTTGCACCGACGGTCCTAACTCCAACTTCCGTAAACCTTACATCACCAAGGACAAAGCCAACAAGGTGAACAACAACTGGCTGTTTGACTTGACACAGTTGGCACAGTATGACGCCGACAACAAACAGACAGGTATCTCTGCTACTGGCGACCAACCATTTGCTGTCAACGGCGATTCCACCACTCAAGTGAAGTTGTCTTCCGGTATGTTCTATTGCGTGACCCTTGATGTGGACACCGAGGCTCGCACAGTAGACTATTCCGTTACAACTGTGGCGCATGATGTTGTGACTTCTGGTGTTTACAATATTCCAGAGGGTGCCAACGTGTATGCTACAGGACTCTATTATCTTGGAGGCCGTTATCAGAATGTTTCCCGTTTCACAGAGATTCAGATTTCTACAGAGTCTGAGGGTGACTTTGCCAACAAGCCTACAATCTCTTTGACAAAGATTGACAATGCCAACCGCGAGTATACCATCGGTTTCATGGAAGGCGAGACTCTCCACTTGAAATATCAAGGCGGTGAAGAGAAGATTATCTCTTATGATGATGTTGATGATGGAAACTATGTTTGGAGCAACGATGGAACCGCAGGTACATTGGAGGCTTGGACTACTTCTGGCGATGCAACATCTGAAGTGAACACTATGGAAGTGGAAAACAATGTTGTTGAACTTCCTACAGCTACTGCTGCCGTCGCTAACGTGGAAGTAGGATACGGCAAGACCTATAAGTTGCAGGCAAGCAATGCCGATGTGCCATTGCAGCCACAGTTGTTCCTTGACTATACTTTCACCGACAAGAATGGCAATATCATCAAAGACAAGGATGGCTTTGAGATTCAAGGCAAGGGCAAGTCTCCTGGTCAGGAAGTGACTGTGCCTTGTGAGGGCTTCCTGAACATCACAACCAAGGCCGCAGGTTATGCTCCTGCTACCACAACCATCGAGAACAACATCGAGTATGAAGTAAAGCACGACTTCAACTTCGCTCACATGGGCGAGTCTGATTTCACTAATGCCGGCTTCGCTGCTGACGGTAATGTAACAGGCAACTATGCTACTTATGGTCGTCTTTATTGGTATACAGCAGAGGATTCCACCAAGATGGTCTACAATGAGATTCCTCAGTTCACCAAGAAGTCTTCTGAATGGACAGACGGCAAGCTTGTCGACGGCATCACTTTCACAGCCACTCCTACAGTGAATGTTCACTTCTTCCAGGGTGTTGGTCTGAATCTTGAAGGTAGAAAGGGTGACAGCCAGGACGGCTCTTGGATTTCTTCACTCTATCTGACTCTTGACGACGGTACCGAGAATGACATTGTAGCTGTAAGCAGCCTCAGCAACTATGGTTCCAACGCCCTGCACCCGGCTGTGGCTGACCAGGCTTCCTTCTTGGCTTCTGACAATGCTCCTGTGACAAGTATACTGAAGGGCACAGACCAAATTGGTTTGTATCGTATTTCTGACGCTTTGGCACGTATTCTCGTCTTTACACCTAAGGGTGGTGAGACAGCCATCAAGAATGTGAATACAACAGTTGCCAAAGATGACGTATACTACACTATCAGTGGTATCAAGCTTCCTGGCAAGCCAACCCAGAAGGGTATCTATATCAAGAACGGCAAGACTGTTGTCATCAAGTAAAGATTCCATGAATTCTGTTCACAACAGAATGACTTGAAACTCATCTATTCCGGGAGGGCATACACATACACAAGAATGTGCCTTCCCGGGATTTTTATTTTATATAGCCAAAGTAAATAATATGAGAATTTAAAGAAAAATGGTTATCTTTGCACCATGCGATTTAAAATCGCTGAATTTAAAGAAAAGTTGGAGTAGCTTCTAACGCTCAAATTCCGATTGGTGAATTCTCAAACCAATTCTTTTTAACTATAAATACAAATAGAACAATGAAAAAGATTGTGACTACGGTAATGGCTTTCCTGCTCACCATGTCGGTGCAGGCACAGCGCGCTGTTGACAAGCTGGACCGCGGCCTGGTGGCTGTCAAGACCACGGGAGGCGTGTTCTGTTCATGGCGAATCAACGGCGAAGAATACTATGATGTGACATACAATATCTACCGTGACGGTGTGAAGCTCAACAGCACTCCGCTGACCGTTTCCAACTATACCGACGCTTCGGGCTCTTTGTCAAGCAAGTACACCGTGAAAGCTGTGGTTCGTGGAATAGAGCAAAACACAGCTTCTGCGGCAGTGACCCCATTGTCGAACAACTATAAGGAAATCAAGATTGCCGCCGTGCCTTCCAACATCGACGGCAGCAACATCTCGGGAGACTATGAGCCCAACGACGCCACTGTGGCAGACCTTGACGGCGACGGGGAGATGGAGATTCTCCTGAAGCTCCGCAACACCAAGGATGCCGCCAACAGCTATCCTGTAGACGGCAAGGACTTCGACATCATCCAAGCCTACAAGCAAGACGGAACCTTGCTGTGGTGGATAGACTGCGGTCCCAACATGGTAGACTTCCAAAGCAATGAAATCAATATCGCCGCATACGACTGGGATCAGGACGGCAAGGCAGAGTGTGTGCTCCGTGGTGCCGACGGCATGGTTATCCACATGGCGGACAACACGACACAAGTCATTGGCGACGCCAGTGTCAACACTCGTGGAGACCTTGTGCGCAGCTCAGCCATGACCTTCACCCATACCGGTGCTGAATATCTCATCTATATGAACGGACAGACAGGCAAACCCTATTCCGTTCGGGAATATCCGCTGAAGCGTCTGGAAGCCGGCGAGACCAATCTGGACAAGGCTTGGGGCGACGGCTATGGACACCGCAGCTCCAAACACTTCTTTGGCGCTCCTTATCTCGATGGCCGCAAGCCAAGCATCTTCTTGGCACGAGGTATCTATACCCGTCACAAGATGATAGCCTATGATGTCAACCCCACAACCCATGAGTTGACAGAGCGCTGGCGCTGGACCAACAACACACCAGGCAGTCCTTGGTATGGACAGGGCTACCACAACTACACCATTGCCGATGTGGACGCCGACGGAAGAGATGAAATCGTGTTCGGCTCAATGGTCATCGACGACAATGGACACGGACTCAGCACCACAGGTCTCGGCCATGGCGACTCCCACCATGTGGGCGACTTCAACCCCTATTCTCATGGTTCGGAGATTGCAGCCTGCAACGAGGATCGTCCTTCCAACAACTACCGCGACGCCACCACCAGCAAAATCTACTATCGTTTGGCTGGCGGCTCTGACGATGGCCGTGCCATGGCGGGCAACTTCACCGACGATGTGATTGGCGGACAGTTTTTCTCCGGTCATGAGGGCAGCCTGATTGGCTGTGTGTCTAACAAGAGCACCGGCCTGCCTACCAACGGCATCTCCCTGAACTTCCGCATCTATTGGGACGGCGACCTTTTGGACGAGTCCTTCAACGGCATGGAAGTGAAAAATTCCGCAGGTGTCATCACCAAGTATGGCAAGGGCAGACTTGAGACCTTCTCCGGCACATTGACTAACAACGACACCAAGGCAACTCCTTGTTTCCAAGGCGATATCTTCGGCGACTGGCGTGAGGAAGTCATCATGCGCTCCTCTGACAACAAGAGCATCCGCATCTACACCACCACCATCCCGACCACACACCGCAACTACACCCTGCTGCACGATCCGCAGTATCGCAATGCGATGATTACCCAGATGAACGGCTACAACCAGCCTCCTCATGTGAGCTACTTCTTGGGCGAGAAGGAAGGCATCACCATGGCACCTCCGGCTCCTATCATGACTGGCAAGACCGAGGTGAAGAATGGTGGAAGCATCACCGCATCGACCAACGACAAGCAGGTGATACTCGCCGAGACCAACGACGCCACTGTCAACGTGACCGACGGCGCCTCTCCCTACATCTTCTTCGACAATGCACCTACTTGGGTGCAAGGTCATGATGACAACGACAACATCACAACCACAACCTATAAGCATACCCTCACCGGTGGTGCTTTTGCCGGTGGCATGCGTCTGGTGAAACTGGGTGACGGCGAACTGACCTTGCCCGCTGTGGAACAGAAATACACAGGTAACACCGAGGTATGGGCAGGAACCGTCAACTTCAACGGCACCATGAGCGGCAGCCGTGTATGGCTCAACCGTTTTGCCACCTTGAACTCAGACGGTGGTAAATTCCCCAAGGGTATCGAGGCGGACTATGATGCGACCATCCGTCCTGGAGGAGCCTCTAAGGTGGGCACTATCGAGACGGGCGAGTTGAAACTCAACTTTGGTTCTGTTGTGGAGTTTGATATCGATGCCGAGGGCAAGACCGACCAGGTGACTGCCGATGTGCTCAAGATTGAGAAGAAAGACTGGACCGACGGTCCGGAGTATCTCGCTCCCCGTTTCAATTTCGTCATCGCTTCTTCCAACCTTGCCGCAGGTACATATACACTTGCCAAAGTGGGCAAGATTGAGGGCAACCTGAGCGACATCATCCTCACAGGATTGAAGGGTCACAAGGCAAGCTTGAAATATGCCGACGGTGTCATCTCCTTGGTCGTGGAAGATCTGCGTTCCGCAACATCCGTTGTATGGACGGCAGAGGAGGACAACACTTGGCAGTTGGCTGAGAAGAGCAACTTCAAGAAGCAGTCGGACAATGCCAGCGATGTGTTTGTATCCGGCGATGATGTCATCTTCAACGACGAGGCGAAGAATGGCGAGGTGAACGTGGCTGCCGATGTGGAGCCTACAAGTGTCACCTTTAATAATAACAACTTGGACTACACTCTGTCTGGCGAGAAGGCCATTACAGGCAAGACCACTATCACCAAGAATGGAGAGGCTAATGTGACCATCAACAATGTGAACACGTTCACAGGTTCGGTGGCTATCAACAAGGGCACTTTGGCTGTCGGCAACCTCGGTGTTGTGGACGGCGTGAACACAGGAGCCTTCGGTGACTATCACAATACCGTCACCCTGAATGGCGGAACATTGGAGCCTACCCAGAGCATGACCACCGCCCATCCGTTTGCCTTGGGCAACAACGGCGGTAGCATCAACATTCCTTCTGATGTGACCCTGACGATGACCGGTTCTATTACCGGTTCTGGCAAGACCTTGACCAAAGAGGGCGACGGAACCTTGGTTTTGGCTCCAAGTGCCAACTACAGCAAGCTGATTGTCAATGGTGGAACTGTCCGTAGCTCAGAGCCGGGCAGCAGCAAGCACGCTTATCCAACCACCATCGTGCTCAACAATGCCACCCTGCGTGATGCCGATGGAATCGGTATGAGTTCACAATCCACTCAGGCTGCCAACGTGGAAGTGCCGGACGGCAAGTCTTTCTGGTATCTGGATTCCCGTTGCAACTATACAGGAACATTGAAGGGTAATGGTACCCTGAATGTGGGTGTGACAAGTGTGCGCTCTAATATGCAGGGTAACTGGTCACAGTTTGCAGGTACGGTCAACTTCAATGCCAGCAAGTCGGGACAATATACTCCTCAGCTGGTTTGGGACAATACCGCTGGTCTGAAGAACGCCCATGTGGGTGTCTATGTTGAAATCAACAACAATAAAAAGAACGTGGCACTTGGCGGATTGACAGGTAACGGCAATCTTGTCGGTAGTGGTACATGGACCATTGGTGCGCTGAATGAGGACATCAACTATACCGGAACCATCACTGGCGGAAAGATTGTCAAGACTGGAGACGGCATCTGGACCATGAGCACACCGTTGACCGAATTGAGTGGTAACGTGACTGTCAATGGTGGTGTGCTCAATTTGAACAATACCGCCAAGAAGGAGAGTTTCTTCGGAACTTCTTATCCTACAATAGTTTCTGGCACCGGTACTTTGTCTGGTCAGGCATTGCTCGATTCTGTCACAGTCAACGAAGGAGGAACACTCCAGCCAGGCGATTTCAAGGCTACCACACCAATCGGCTCGTTGAAGACCACTTCCGGTGTCTTCTGCAATGCTGGTTCTACTGTGAAGTTGAAGATACGCAACAACAAGAATCTTTCTTCCAGCCGTACTTATCTTGAAGTCGGTGGAACCCTCATGCTGAATGGTAAGATTGAGGTTGAAGCGCTCAGCAGTTATAAACCCAAGGTCGGTGATACCTTCACTCTGTGGACGGCTAAAGGTTTCGGCGGAACACCTGAGGGTCTGACCTTGCCTACCTTGCCAAGCAATATGGCTTGGGACACCTCTGAGCTTTATCAGTCTACAGGTGTGCTGAAGGTTGTTGCGGCAACAGGCATCTCTCAGTTGGGTGCAGCTGACGAATTCACAGGCAGTGTTTACACTGTCGGTGGTGTCAAGGTTGGCGAGCTGACCACTACCAAGGCCACTGTCGTGAAAGACCTCAAGGCCATGGGCGTAGCCAGCGGCATCTACTTTGTCCGTGTGGCAGGTGAAACCTTGAAGATAACTGTGAAGTAAGCATGAAGAAGAACATTCAATATCTCGTATGGACCCTGATCGCCCTTTGTGTGGCGGTCGGGTTCAATTCCTGCTCCGACGACTCTTCGGGTAACAATTCCTATGGCAACCTCAAGAACACCTTTGACAAGATGAAGGGCAGCTACAAGGGCCAAATGGTCATGCCGGACAATGGTCGCCAGGAAGTGACGTTCTCGATTGACCAACAGGCCAACGTGGTGCTGACATCCTTTCCGATGAACAACGTGTTGTCCAAGGTCTATCCGAATGACTATCAGCGTGTCACATTGTCGGGTGACGCACTGTCCTACAGTTGTCCCATCGACAGTGTTGGCATTCCTGCCGACGGTCAGTTGCAGTTTGTCACCAAAGAGGATTTCTCGAGCAATCGGGTGGATTTCTCCTATACTTTAGGCGGACAAGAGCACAGTGGATACATGTTGGTGAAGACCCGGGGACTCTACAATTCGTTGATGAACTGTCTCACCATCAATTTTGTTGTGACCGACTTGTTTGTGGACACCCAGGATCTCACTTCCAGCTTGTGTCCGATAGACAACTACATCGATATTGCGGGCAAGCAATAATAGGCGCTTGCCTGTATCTGAATACAAAACAATCCCCGAATGGTATAAGCCGTTCGGGGATTGTTTTGTTATATACCTATTATATAATATATACAGATCCATTCTATTCCCGTCCATACTTGCTAGGCGGCACGCCATATTTGGCTTTGAAGCAGCGGTAGAAGTAAGTGGGGTTGACAAAGCCCACCTTCTCGCTAATCTCCGACACACTCAGATTGCCTTGGATGATGAGTTTGGCGGAGAGGGTGAGCCGCTCGTTCTGAATATAAATGTTAGGCGAAACACCCATGATTTCTTTGGTGCGGTTGTAGAGCTTGGTGCGGCCCATGTTCATCAGTTCCGCCAACTTGTCCACATTGAACTCCTGGTCGCTGATATGCTGACTGACGATGAGTTCCAAACGCTCCTTGAAGGTCTTGTCCACAGCCGACGTGAGCAGATGAGGTTGAGGCTCGGCTTGAGGCTCGGGAGCCACCGTCTGCTGTCGAGTGGGGGGGCATTTCTTTTTGTCGGCGGCGATGAACTGGAAAGCACGTGCCACGAGTAACTTGAAATTGCAGGGTTTCACCATATAGTCATCGACGAAAGCCTTGTAAGCCTTTAGCTTGTGGCTCGTGTCATCGAAGGCGGTGAGCATGATAATTGGTATTGACTGCGTGGCAGGGTCAGACTTCAAAGCGGAGGCAATCTCATAGCCGTTCATGCCCGGCAGCATGATGTCGCAGATGACTAAAGCCGGATGCTCCTTGACCACAGCCTCGTAGCCTGCCTTTCCATCCAAGAAGCAGCGTACGTTGAAGTAGACCGACACTTCGCTCTTGATTTGCTCCATCATGTCGGGGTCATCCTCAATGATGACCACCGTCACATCGTTGATGGCTTGCGGCACCATCTCCTTGACCAAAACATCCGTCTCCTGTGTGTTGATGGAACTTGTGTCTATCGCCACATGATCCGTGCGCTCCTCCTCACTGTAGACGGCAGGGTCGGTGGGTATCTCCAGCGTGAACACGCAGCCGCCCTCGGCGCTGGCCTGATGGTAGGAGAGCGTGCCTTTGTGCAAGATGGCCATCTGGTGGGCGGTGTAGAGTCCGATGCCCATGCCACCTTGTGACACATAGCCATGCATGAAGGGCTTGAACAATTCCTTTTCCTGTTGGGCGCTGATGCCTGGTCCGTTGTCCTCCACCGTGATGACGAGCATGCCTTCATGCTCATTCATTCTCATGCTCACCGTGCCTTTCTCAGGGGTGTATTTCACGGCATCGCTCAGAATGTTGTAGACGATGGACTCTACCTTCTGCCGGTCGAACCACAGGTTGAGGCTCTTCACATGTGGGGTGAAAGTCATCATGATATTCTTCTGTCGGGCAAGAGTCCACAGGTCTTGATAGATGTTTTTGACAAATGCCACGATGTCACCCTCCTGCACACTGAGTCTCATGTTGTCCGTGCTCACCTTGCGGAAGTCCATCAGTTGATTCACCAGACGCATCAGTCGGCGGGTGCCCCGGTTGATGGTCTGCAGGGTGCTTCTTGGTACGCCCGTTTGCTCGCTGTGCACCAGTTTGTCCACCGCATTTTGAATAATGGCGATAGGGGTGCGGAACTCATGGGAAATGTGGGTGAAGAAGTCGATGCGGAACTCGGTAATCTGTTTCTCCATCGTCATCTGTTGGTTGAGCCGCATGCGTTCCTTACCAGTCTTGTAGACATAGTAGCCGATGGCGGCGATGACCATCAGGTAGACAATCCATGCCCACCAAGTGTTGTACCATGGCTGGCGGATGATGATGCGCAGCACGGTCTCCTCGCCCCATTGGTTGTTGCCCGTCAAGGTGCGCAGATGGAAGGTATAGGTGCCCGGTGCCAAGTCGCTGTAGTCGGCATGGTTGACACTGGTGGCAGGACGCCAAGTGTCGTCCACGCCTTGAAGATAATATTGGAACAGAGTAGACTGCCGTTGGGTGTATTCGAAACTGGAGAAGTAGACCGTGAGCGTGTTCTTGTCGTGGGGCAACTCAAGGCGCTCAGCGTGGCTCAAGGATTCTGAGAGCAACGACGGGTCTTTCTCGTTGTAGATGGACACGCCGTTGATGGTCATATCGGTCACCATGGCACGCTTGTAGGGACTCATCGTCGTAGGTTCCTTTTGTGGAGTGACGACAGCCAAGCCATTGGCAGTGCCAAGGAGCAGTCGCCCGTCGGGCAGGGCAGTGGCGCAGTTCTCGATGAAGATATTGCCATACATGTCATCGCCCAGCATGAAGGTCTTTACCTGCCGGTTGCGGTGGTCGATGCGTGACATGCCCTCCTCAGTGCCTACCCAGACATAGCCAAAGCGGTCTTCGCAGAGTTGGCGCACATTGTTGTTCACCAGTCCACTGTTGGTGTCATAGAGTTGGTAGTTCAGCTTATGGTGTACGGCATCGTATTCGCAACGTGCCACACCACCGATGAATCCGAACCACAGCGAGCCATCGTGGGCGGCAATGGCACAAATAATCTCATCGGCAGGGAACAGACCATTATAGGTGTTGAATATCTCAAACGAGCGGTCGCTCACATGGCGCAGTCGGGTGTCCACCATGTAGACACCATTGTTGGTGGCGAGCCACAGTCTGCCGTCACGGGTGGGCAGCAAGTCATGGATGCGTGATTCACTGTTGTTGCGCATGAGCAGTTGCTGGAACTTCAGTCGACTGTAGTCGGCATGCTTTCCGCAAGGCGGCGTGAGCAGCAGTCCACTCTCCCAAGTCGCCATCCAGGTACGTCCATAGCGGTCGGTGAAGAAATCGTAGAAGTTGTTCGACGGCACATGGTGCGCCTTGTCGCTGATGGAGAACCGCTGTCCGTCGATATACACACCGGCCCCTTTCGTTCCCATCCAACTGTGCCCATTGTGATCCTTATAATAAGCGTACACACAAGCCGGTGTCTCGTCGAGGAACGAGATACGGTCGGTCTGTGGATTATAGGTATATAGTTTGTTCTCCTTGGTACTGAGCAGCACCTCATGGGGCGACTTGATATCGAGATGACGGACAAAGTTGCTCCACTCGCTGTCATCACTTGGTTCTGGCTTGAGATATTTCACCTCGTAGCCCACCTCTTCTTTCAAGCAGAAGATGCCGCTCTCGGAAGTAATCCAGATGGTGTTGTCCTTGCTGATGTAGAGGCTCAGCAGGAAGTTGGAGCAGATGACGGCATTCTTGTCGTGAGAGGAAAAGTGCTGAAGCGTGTCGTCGTGAGGGTCGTAGACAAAGAGACCGTTGCCATAGGTGGCAATGAAGAAGCGGCCCCGCTTGTCGCGCTCCACATTGAAGATGCGGTCACGGCCGTTGATGTAGCTCTTCTTGTCGAGCAGATGGAGTTTCTTCATCCATCCATGGGCACCGAAGAGATAGAGGTTGCCCTGCTTGTCATACAGACAAGTATAGCCGGGAATGGGGTTCTTGTTGATGGCATAGGGAATCTGTATGGCAGGGCGGGAGAAGACCCCCGTCTTCATATCCATGCAGTAGGTCTCCTGCTCGGTGAAGATATACCATCCGCCATTCCACATCATTGAACTTCTCGACTTGCCCACGAAGCCCGTCATGGAGGGCAAGTGGGATTTACGGACCAACCGTCCTTGGAGGTCATAGATTAGCGCGTCGCCCTCGTCGGTCAGAATGGCGAAATGTTGAGGCCCGACGGTGGTCACCTTGATGTGCTTGCCGGTGGCAATGGAGGTGCGCTTGCCGTTAGGGGCGATGCGGACAACGCCACGGGCCGTGGTAATCCAAATGTTGTGGCGGGCGTCCTCGTCCACATCCATCTTTTCCTGACTCGGCAGCAGCCGGTTGGCGGTGGTGTAGTCATGAATGGTGAAGGTTCCCTTGTCGCAGGCTATGTGGCGCACACCGTTGGTGGTGTCATAGAGCCACATGCCATTGGAAGTCAGACAGCGGTTGAAATACTGCCGTTCGCAGTCGTCACGGCCAGTATAGTCCACAAACTTGCCCTTCCGCAGGTCGTAGCAGTAGAGCGTATGTTGCGGTGTATAGGTCCAGAGCAGCCGGTTGCGGTTGTCGCTGAAGAGCAGGGCAAGGTGTGAGTTCGTTTTCCGGTTGGGGTCACTACTGAAAGAATGGAAGGTGAGAAACGAATAGCCATCGTAGCGGGTCAGTCCGTTGGGGGTGGCTATCCACATGAATCCATCCTCGTCCTGAACGATGCTGTTGATGGTGTTGCAGGGCAAGCCGTCCCTCAGCGAAAGTCGTTCGCCGCGGAGATGAATAAGGGAAGCATGGATGGGGAATGTATGAAACAGAAAGAGTAGAAGCAGAGGGATGATTGCTGATATTCTTTTCATTATTCTTGGGTCATTGATTAACAGATGCAAACTTACTGATAAAATCCGAGATAAAAGACGATTTTCTCGGGAAATGTACAATATGTGCAGGTCAAAGGCGGAATTTCTTGTATGTTATTTATACTTTTCGTACGAAAGTATAATGTTGTGTCCCCACTTTTTCCTTACCTTTGCAATATCAGAATACATCCCCAACACGTGGATAAGAAACCAATAATAACAAACTAATATGAATATTAAAATTCTCTCTATCGCTTTAGCACTTTGTGTTTCCGCCAATATGAGCGCGAAAAAGAAAGTGAAGCAAGACCTTTTCCCTGATGGCACCCCCGTGCCGGTATGGTTCAGTGACACCACCAAAGTAGACGTGAGTACACTCGGCAAGCAGTATGTCATCACCGACTATGGCGTGAAAACCGACAGTACCATCGTGCAGACCGAGGCCATCCAGAGCATCATCGACAAGGCTGCCCAGGCTGGCGGCGGTGTCATCGTCGTTCCGCAAGGCACCTTCCTCAGCGGCTCGCTCTTCTTCAAGCAGGGCACTCATCTGCATGTCGTTGAGGGCGGCAAGCTGAAAGGCGTGGACGCCATCAAATACTACAAGATTCTGAAAACTCGTATGGAGGGCCAGACGCTTGACTATTTCGCTGCCCTGGTCAATGCCGACGGACTCGACGGCTTCACCATCTCGGGTAAGGGAACCATCGACGGTAACGGCAAGCGTTTTTGGGAGGAATTCTGGATACGCCGCAAGGTGAATGCCAAGTGCACTAACCTGGAGGCTTTGCGTCCCCGTCTGGTCTACATCTCCAATAGCAAGAATGTGACCGTGCAGGATGTGCATCTTCAGAACAGTCCCTTTTGGACCAACCACCTATATCGTTGCGACCATGTGAAATATCTCGGTTGTACCATCTTCGCCCCTACCTCTGGTGTGAAAGCGCCAAGCTCTGACGCCATCGACATCGATGTGTGCCATGATGTGCTGGTCAATGGCTGCAAGATGAGTGTCAACGACGACGCTGTGGTGCTCAAGGGTGGCAAGGGAACCTTCGTGGACAAAGACCCCAACAATGGCCCCAACTATAATGTCATCATCCAGAACTGCCAGTATGGTGTGGTGCATGGCTGTCTGACGTTGGGCAGTGAGTCGTTCCAAGACCGCAACATCATCCTGCGCCGGTGTACCATCAAGAATGCCAACCGTGTGGTGTGGTTCAAGATGCGTCCCGATACACCACAGAAATATGAATACACCACTGTGGAGGACATCACTGGCAACTGCAACAGCTTTGTGGTGGTGCGCCCTTGGACACAGTTCTACAATCTTGAGAAGCGTGACGACATGCCACTCTCGGAATGCAACAACATTCTCATCCGCAACATCAACGTGAAGTCACGCAACTTCTTCGACATTGGTACCTCAGACAAATATGCCTTGAAAAACTTCACCTTTGAGAATTGTCAGGTGGAGGACGAGAAACAAGCTTTCGACAGTTCTCTCATCGAGGGCTGCAAGGTGATCAATGTGGTGATCAACGGCAAAAAGATGAAGTAAATGAAACGCAATCGTATCTTGTCATTCGTGTTCTGTGCGTCGATGGCTTTTGTTCCGGCTGTTGCACAGAACACGCCTGCATGTCAGATGGAGCGGCTCGACCGGGGTGTGGTGGCTTTGCCCGCCGCCGGCAAGGGAGTCTTCGTCAGTTGGCGCGTGTTTGGCACAGACAGCAACGACACCCGTTTCATATTGCTCCGCAATGGCAAGCAGATAGCCAAGGACTTGCGGGTGAGCAACTATACCGATCCCGCAGGGACAACGAACGACCGTTATCAGGTGATGGCAATGGGAAAAGGCGGACAGGAGGAGACCTCCGCTCCCGTCAAACCCTGGGCTGATCTGTTCATGCAGATACCGCTCAACCGTCCCCAAGGCAGTACCACACCCGATGGTAGAGCCTACACTTATAGTCCCAACGACTGCAGCGTGGGCGATGTGGATGGTGATGGTGAATATGAAATCATCCTCAAGTGGGACCCCAGCAATTCCAAGGACAACTCCTTCCACGGCTACACAGGTGATGTTATCCTTGATTGTTACAAGATGAGTGGCAAACAACTCTGGCGCATTAATCTTGGTAAGAATATCCGTGCCGGTGCCCACTATACCCAGTTCATGGTCTACGACTTTGATGGTGACGGCAAGGCGGAGATGATTTGCAAGACAGCCCCCGGCTCGGTGGACGGACAAGGGCGGTTTGTCAGCGAGGCAGCCACAGACGCCGCTATCTCCCAATGCGACAACCAAGCCGACTACCGCACCGACAACGGCCGCATTCTTTCTGGCGAAGAGTTCCTCACCGTGTTCCGGGGAACGGACGGTAAGGCGCTGCATACGGTGTGGTATAATCCCAACCGCAACTTCGGTTTGGGTGGCAAGGCTGACTATGGTGATTGGGGCGACCAAAGCTATCAGGGCAACCGCGGAGAACGCTTTTTAGCTTGTGTGGCTTATCTCGACGGAGCCGACAAGCATCCTTCAGCAGTGATGTGCCGTGGCTATTATACACCATCTTATCTTTGGGCGGTGGACTTTGACGGAAAACACTTGAAGACTAAGTGGCTGCACAGTTCGCTCACACCCAACGACTGGACGGTGACCGATGCCGACGGCAAGATTGTGAAAGAGGCCCATGGCGTGCCGGCAACTGCCTATGGACAGGGCGCACACAGTTTGGCTGTGGCGGATGTCGATGGTGACGGCTGCGACGAGATTACCTATGGCTCGGCTGCCATCAACAACGACGGTACGCTGCTCTATTCCACAGGACTCGGACATGGCGACGCCCAGCATCTGGGCGACTTGGATCCCGACCGTCCCGGGCTGGAATATTATATGGTGCATGAACGTGCTCCTTATGGTGATGATCTCCGAGATGCCCGTACGGGAGAAATCCTTTATCGTGGTTACGACCGGGAAGACACCGGCAGAGGATTGGCTGCCGACATCGACGCCAACCATCGGGGCTGCGAGTTTTGGTGCTCTGCCAGTCCCTATCTCTACGACTGCAAAGGCAACAAGATAGGACGTGCTCGTCTGCCCAAGAACTTCCGCATCTATTGGGATGGTGACCTGCAAGACGAACTGCTCGCCAATCTCGGTGCGCCACATTTCGCTCCTTATCTTGTCAAATGGAATGGACGGAGGGCGGAACGCCTGCCTTTGAGCAACGGCAAACAACTCTATGAGATGGGCAACAGTGTGAGCAACAACTGGTCGAAAGCCACTCCTTGCCTGCAAGCCGACTTGTTCGGCGACTGGCGGGAGGAACTCATCTTCTGGGACAGTTCTGATGCCAGCCATCTCAATGTCTTCACCACCAACACCCCTACCGACTATCGGGTGCCCACACTGATGCATGACCATGTGTATCGTATGGGAGTGGCATGGCAAAACACAGCATACAACCAACCGCCGCACTTGGGCTACTATCTGCCTGATGCGGTAAAGAAATGGGGAAACAAAACTTCAAAATAAAGATGAAAAAACTATTCATTGCATTGTCTTTATTGACAACAGTAGGATCGGCTTCTGCCCAGGTGGCAAAGCCGATGGAAGACGTCAACCACGTGGTGGACTTGACACTCGACAGCCTGAACAAGGCAGAAATGGCCCGCATACCGGCAGGTTCAAGCCGTAAGGGCAACAACCCTGTGCTTTTCCTGGTGGGCAACTCCACCATGCGCAACGGTACGCTCGGCAACGGTAACAACGGCCAGTGGGGATGGGGATTCTTCGAACACATGTTCTTCGATCCCAATAAAATCACGGTGGAGAACCAAGCACTTGGCGGTACCAGCAGTCGCACGTTCTATACCCGTTTGTGGAACGGCGTGAAATCGGGCATCCGTCCCGGCGACTGGGTCATCATCTCTATCGGTCACAACGACAATGGTCCCTATGACAGCGGTCGTGCCCGTGCCAGCATTCCCGGCATCGGCAATGATTCACTCAACGTGACCATCAAGGAAACCGGTGTGAAAGAGACTGTCTATACCTATGGCGAGTATATGCGCCGCTATATCCGTGAGGCCAAGGCACTGGGTGCACATCCTATCCTCATGTCGCTCACTCCACGTGATGCCTATGACGCTGACGGCAAGATTGTCCGCGTCAACAAGACCTTCGGCTTGTGGGCAAAGCAGGTGGCAGAGCAGGAACATGTGCCTTTTGTCGACCTCAACGAGATTTCTGCAGCCAAACTCGACAAGTATGGCAAGTGGAAAGAGCACTATCAATTCTTCACCGACCATATTCATACCAGTCGCTTCGGTGCGATGATGAACGCCCGCTCGGCTGCTGAGGGCATTTATGAGAGCAAAGACCCACAGTTGGCTCCCCTTCAGGCAATGATGGTCAACGTGATTCCAGACACCGTGGTGGTAAAACGTGAGAAAGGCAAGCCTGTGGTGTTCATCACAGGCGACAGTACGGTGAAGAACACCGACAAGGATCCCGACGGCATGTGGGGTTGGGGCTCTCAGGCCTATACCGTGTTTGACCAGAAGAAGGTGACTTGTGTCAACTGTGCCAAGGCTGGCCGCAGCACCCGCACCTATCTGAACGAAGGTCGCTGGGATCAGGTATACAACAGCTTGAAGCCCGGTGACTACGTGCTCATTCAGTTCGGTCACAACGACATCGGCCCCATCGAGAACCAAAAGAAGCGTGGCACCATCGCTTGTGCTGATGACACCTGTCATGTGTACAAGTTGGAAGGCTCAGGCACCTATGAGGTGGTCTATTCCTTCGGTTGGTATCTGAAGAAGTTCATACAAGATGTGCGTGAGAAAGGTGCTACCCCAATCCTCGTGTCGCTCACTCCACGCAACGAGTGGCCCAAGGGCAAGATTGAGCGCCGTAACGACACCTATGGCAAATGGTATCGCCAAGTGGTGAAAGAAACCGGTGTAGAGTTTGTGGATGTGCACAACATCACCGCTGACGCTTTGGACAAGAAAGGTCAGCAGAAGGCCAAGGCCTACTACAACCACGACCACACCCACACTTCGCTCCTCGGTGCCCAACTGAATGCCAAGAGCGTGGCAAAGGGCTTGAAGAAAATCAAGAGTCCTTTGGCTAAATATCTGAAATAACACTTATTATCATCATTTATGACAATCCCCGAACCCTCTGCGTGATGCGGAAGATTCGGGGATTTCTTATTTCCTTAAGTTGCCAAATTATGTCTGATGGAGATTATGGAAGCTTGATGGTGAAGACAAATCTCGCTCCATGTGTGTAGCGTTCGTCTACATAGATGTCGCCACCCAACTTCTCGGCAATCATTCGGCAGATGTTGAGGCCGAGGCCTGTTCCCTGTTTGTATTTGTCGAGCTTCTTGAATCGCTCGAAAATCTCTTTCACCTTGTCTTTCGGAATGCCGATGCCTGTGTCGGTGACACTGAAAGTGAGGTAGCCCGGATGCTCGGTGTCGTTGCAAGCCAGTGTGATGGAGCCTTTGGTGGTGTTCTTCTCGGCATTGGTGAGCAGATTGATGAGCACCTGTTTCACACGAGTGGCATCGGTTTCGATGGTCATGTCGTGGTCGATGTCGGCATGATATCTTAAGTCCACGCCCTGTGCGCAGCGGTGAGTCACCGTCTTGATGGCCTGCTCGCAGAGCACATTGACGTTGGCTTGCTCATATTTCATCACATATTTGCCGCTCTCAAGCGATGTCATGTCGAGGATGTCGTTGATGAGGGTGCTCAGCAGTTCCGAGTTGTCGGTGATGGTCTGACACATTTCTTTCTTTTCCTCTTCGCCCAGGGTGTTGCCCATTTCTATTAGCACTTGGGTGAAGCCCACGATGGCATTGAGTGGCGTGCGAATCTCGTGACTCATGTTTTGGATGAACATGGTCTTCATGCGGTCAGACTGTTGCGCTTTCTCCTTGGCGATGGACAGCTCGGTCACCGCCTTGCGGAGATGCTGGTTGAGGGCCTTCAACTTTCGGGACATCCGGTGGCTATAGTAGAGATAGAGGGCGGTGAGCACCAGGATGACGGCAGCCACACTCAACAGGATGAGCAGAATTTTGTTGTTGGCTGCCATCTCTTTCTCCTTGGCCTCGCGGCGAGCCTTTTGGGCAGCGATGGCATTGCGCAACTGCTTGGTCTCGAGTTTCTTGTTGTTGAGCGAGAGCAGATAGTTGTCGGCGTTCAACTTGGCCAAGTGCTCGGATGCCTTGGACTTGTTGAGTTCAAGCGACGAGTTCTCGAGGGTGAGCTGGGTGTTGGCGAGTTGCAGTCGGGTCTTTTGGTAGACCGCTTGCTGCTTTCCCATCTCCAGTTCCTGGTTGTTGTATTTCGCGCTCATGGTGGCCAAATCCTCTCGGGTCACCTTGGCAGCTTGGAGGTTGCGGGCCATGATAGACTGCCGATAGTAGGACAATGCCTTCTGGAAGTCGCCACGGCGTGTATAATAGATGGTGTAGAGTCGCAAGCGGTTGCCGGTTAAGGGAATCTTCTCGATGTCTCTCAGCGCGGAGTCGAAGTTCTTTTCTGCCAGCTTCTTGAATATGCGCAACTCTTGGATGATATTCACATTTGTGCCGCCAGGTGTACCGTTCCATTTTTCCGCCAGCGGATAGTTCTCGAGAAACTCCTTGTCTCTGCCGAGCATGAACAGAGCATAACATTTGTTCTGTTGCAGGAAAGCACGCGACTGTTGCGACTTGCATATGTCCAGTCCCTTTTCCACACAGTCGAGCGATTTGTCATATTCTTCAAGCATTCGGTAGCAGTCGGACATGCCCCGGTAGTTTTGTGCCATGTCCTGGTCGGGCAGGTAAGTGTTGCCGAAATCGAGTGCCTTCTTGAAACTCTCGATGGCTTGCGCATAGTCTCCACGGGCATATTGGGTATAGCCCAGACAGCGGTAGCCGGTATAGATACCATAGTTGTGATGGTGAGCCTCGGCATATTTCTGTTTGCTCTTGATGTAGTCAAGAGCTTCCGACATGCGGTCGTTGTTCAGCAGCCAAGTGACTTTGTTGCTCATCACAAAATAGTAGTATTGCACGTAGCCGGTCTGCAAGGCTTTGTCTTCCAATGCCTTACCAGACTTCTCAAAAGCGGCACGGTCGCTGCGGAAGAAATGATAGAGGAATGGAATGGTCAGTGCCAGACACTGTGCCTTCTTGTCCTTCTGCACTTGTGCCTTGCGATACAGACTGTCCGCCAACTGCAGTCCCTTGGTTGTCCGTCGGGTCTCATAGGCCTTTGTGTAAATGCGGTAGAGATCGTCTTGAATCTTATAGGGATTGTTTTGCGCACAGAGATTTGTGACAGCCGACAGGAAGAGGGCCATCAAAAATAGAAGTCGTTTATAAGTTATATGATGTCTTTTTATGTTCATTCTCTTGTTTATAGAAACAGCGTTTTCTATTCAGTGCCGAGGATGTCGGAGTTGTAGTCGGTCTCCTTTTGCGGAATCACCCAAGTCCATCCGTCGTAGTCGTCGGGCTGGATGGTGCCGGCGAAGGCTGTCAGAATGCTTCCGCCTTGCGCTGCTGTATGCCGCACGATGGGCAGTCGCCAACGCTTGTAGTTGAACCAGTCGTGTCCCTCGCCCCAGAGTTCTATGCGGTTGTAGAGTCGCACCTCGTTGAGCAGGTCGGCTCCCGTCTTGTCACAAGTGTATTCCGGGTCTCGTCCCGATGTGCGGTTCAGTTCCACCAACAGTTGGCGCGCCTCGTTTTCCTTGCCCTCCAGATGGCAGTCGGCTTCCGCCTGAATCAGATACATCTCGGATGAGCGGAACAGGTTGAGCTCTCCCACACCGGGCAGGGCTTTCGCCATGTTCTTGAACTGCATATAGGCGAAGATTTGAGAGGTAGAATAGAGTCTTGATCCGAACGTCTGTCTTGCCCTTGCTGCCAATGCCGACCCGGCAACTCCGGTAGCCGTGTTGTAAGCGTCGGTCTGTGGATTGAGGAATAAATTGCGGCGTAGGTCTGTGGCAGGTATTTGCTCATACAGCTCTTTGCTGATGGAGGCAGGGCGTAAGCGGCACATCGTTGAATTGGAATTGGAACCTTCGTAGGCGAAGAACTGGAAGTATTCGAGACTTTCAGACTCGTCGCTGTAGACACTCCATATCCATTCTCTGTTGGCGGTGTTGAATCCCGACATATATTCCTCGTTTGTCATCAGTGGATAGCCTTGTCTTGCCAGTTGGGCATAGTGGGCGGCAGTCTGCCAATCCTCGCGGTTGATGGCAGCCCGGGCATAGACAGCATACGCTGCATTGAGGTTGGGCAGATAGTTGACGCCTTGTCCGCGGTCGCGTCCCGATTCAGAAAAGAGTCGGATGGCGTTGTCCAAGTCGGCATAAATCTGCTCATAGCATTTCCCGAGTGTGGACAACGGCAGGTCGCCCTTTGACTCGTCTACTCTCAGCACCACGCCTCGAGTCTGTCCGCCGTTGCTGTCGCACCATCGTTTGCTGTAGAGCTGCACCAGCATGGAATAGCAATAGGCACGATAGGTGAGTGCCTGTGCTTTGAGAAATTCCTTCTCTGCCGTGCTGCCCGCAGCATTGTCCACCTCCATGATGATGGTGTTGGCATTGCTGATGATGCGATAATAATAGTACCAAGGGTAGTAGTCGTAAATCGACTCTGCGTTGACCAGGTGCTGCATCTTGGCGATGGCGCTGAACGACGTATACTGTCTTTGATAGTCATTGCCTTGCACATTGCCATAAAACGTCTTGATGGTGCCCTCGCCATTATAGTGCTGCGTCTTCATATATTGCTGGGTCATCATTTTGGCAAGACCGTTCACAGCAAGCTTCACATTGTCGGTGGTCGAGAAGATCACGCCGGTGGATTGTGAAGCGTCGGAAGAGACCGTCAGATAGTCGCTGCTGCAGGAGGAGAGCGCCAGTCCGCAGGTCAGGATTCCTATATAGTAGATTGGATTTTTCATGTCTTTGCTGTTTTTAGAATTTCACGTTCAATCCCACGCTGAACACTCTTGGGGTGACCATCATGTTGAACATTGTGCCGTTGAATCCCTGCTGTGGGTTCATGCCTGTGCGCTTGGTGGTGGTGAACAGGTTCTCGCAAGTCACGCTCAAAGTTGCCGACTCCAGACCGAGTGTCTGCATCCATGCCTGGGGTAGGGTGTAGGCGGCATAGAGATTTTTCAGCACCAGGTAGTTGGCGCTGGTCAACCATCGTGACGATACGGCGTTGTTGTAGATGGAGGTCACATTGTTCACCTCCGGGATGCCGTTCACCCAAATGCGGTTGGGAGAGTCTTCGGTCATTCCCTCGGGAACACCGGACCAGGATTTCAAGATGTCCACATGGTAGTTGGACGGTGTGACATCGGTAGACATGAGTCCACGGTATACCTCGTCGAAGAGTTTGCCACCCAAAGAGAAGGTGAACAGGGCGGACAGGGTGAACGACTTATAGCTCACCGAAGGGGTGAAACTGCCGTAGCAGGTCGGGATGGCGGAACCTTGGTCTTCCCTTTGGGCATAAGTGACGTCGTTGACATAATATTTGTCGCCAATCTTCGTCACATATTTCGTGATGTCCGTGCCCTTCTCGTTGCCAATGATGTCATCACCTTCTTTGATGAATCCATCGGTAAGGTTGGGGTTGTAGAGCGACATGCCGTTCATCTGGTCCACACCGACAAAGGTAGGCAGGCTGTATTGGTAAAGGCTCTTGCCCTCTTCTATCAGATAGATGCCGTTGACGATGCCATCCTTGTCTTTCTCCGGCAGTTTTGTCACCTTGTTGCTGATGAAGGAGAGGTTGGTGGCAAAGTTGACCTTCCAGTTGTGGTCACGGTATATGTCCACATCGGTGGCAATCTCGACACCGCGGTTGGTGATGGTGCCGATATTGCGGAGAATGGACGAGGATGGCTCCAGATTGGTGGTGCCACCGGCAGACAGAGGCAAGAAGACATTGAATATCAGGTCTTTGTTGCGCTTGTCGAAATAGTCCACACTGATGTTCCACCGGTTGAAGAGGCGAGTCTCCACACCGAGGCCGAACGATCCGCAGGTTTCCCATTTCAAGTCCTGATTGGGCAACTGCGACAGATAGTAGGCTCCTTGTCCGCCATTCTTGTTGGCGCTGTAGAGTCCCATATAAGCGTAAAAGCCGGCACTGGCGTCATTGCCCACCTCGCCATAGTCAGCACGTAGTCTCAGGCTGTTCACCCAGTTGACAGACTGCATGAACGCCTCTTTAGCCACGTTCCAGTTGGCGCCGACACTCCAGAAGTTGCCCCAACGGCTGTCTTTTGCAAAGCGTGATGACCCGTCGCGGCGGAAGGAAGCCTCGAAATGGTATCTTCCGGCATAGTCATAGCGCACTCTGCCTAAATAGCCTTCCGTGCGGTATTTGTCCTCCTGGCTGCGTGAGGTAC
Organism: Prevotella sp.; assembly: GCA_050873125.1. Lineage (GTDB taxonomy): Bacteria > Bacteroidota > Bacteroidia > Bacteroidales > Bacteroidaceae > Prevotella. The sequence continues at coordinate 30,168 of JBNMIE010000004.1, read as the reverse complement.
TCGTGTTGTTGAAGTTGGACAGGTTGTCCTTGCCCTCAAACACCTGGTCGGTCTTGACGAGATAAGTATAATCGTATTTGTAGTCGTAGTTCTCATGACCCAGCAACGCTTCGACATAGTGGTTGCCAAAGGTGTGGTTCCATCTCAACTGCTGCTGGAACTCATAGTTCTTGAAGCGGTAGGTTGTTCGGGTGGTTCTGCCGTTGACACTTTCCGCATCGCCGATTTGTGCGCTTTCATAGGTGCGCTTTTCCTGGTTGCGTGCGTTGAGGTCACCTTTGACGGTGAACGAGAAATCGCGGAGGAAGTTGGCGGTCATATAGAAGTTTCCTTGCAGCACATTCCGGAAGGTGCGGTTGGAATTCAGCGTGTTCTCCTCAATGATGTTGCGGCCAATAAATTGGTTGCGGGAGTTGACACTGGCTCCGTTGTCATCCACATAGACACCGGAATCATAGATGCGGTTGCCGTCGGAATCTGTCACATAGCTGCCGTCGGCATTGTGCCGGTGGACAGGATAGATAGGGGCGATTTGTCGGCAGACCTTGAAGGGGTTGATGAGGCTGTTCGTGTTTGTTCCTTCTGCCGCATTGGCGCGTTGATGGCTGCCCGACAAGGTGAAGCCGGTGTAGAACCATGTCTTGGGGCGGAAGTTCATGGTGGCACGACCATTCAGCCGCTCAAAACCATCGTTCTTCAGATAACCGTTCTCGTTGAGGTAGCCCACAGAGAAATAGCTGTCGCTCTTGTCTGTGACCATACTTCCGCTGAGGTTGTATTCCTGGCGGTAGCCCTTCCGGATGGTTTGGTCAAACCAGTCGAGGTCGTCGGCATAGCCGGGAAGGATATGTGCGTCGGAGACCAATTTGCCATTGGCGTCGAACAGCTGGTCAGCAGGCTTGTCATAGATGTTCAATGTCAACCGCTCTTGAATCAAGTTGGCTGTCGTGTAAGCGTTGGCTTGTTCAATCGTATGGTCCTTGTCGATATAAGAATTGCGCATGTTGAGCCAACTTGTCTCCATAAACTGGTTGGCGTTCAGTCGCTTGTATTCACCGATGCCCCGGTCGTAGAATCCTTGGCGGATGTTCAGGTCGAAGTGCATGCCCCGGGTGGTGCCCCGCTTGGTGGTGATGAGAATCACACCATTCGACGCCCTGTTGCCATAGAGGGCACACGAGGCAGCGTCCTTGAGCACGGTGACACTCTCGATGTCTTGGGGATTGAGGTCGGCGATGGTACTTGAGAAAGGTATGCCGTCGACCACGATAAGCGGATTGCTCGACCCGTTCACGCTACCGAAACCGCGGACACGGATAATTGGTTCGGTGCCCGGCTCACCATAGGTGCTGTTGACCATCACGCCTGGCACGTTGCCTTCCAGAGCCGCTGTCACCGAGGTCACAGGGCGCACGGAAATCTGACGGCTGTCTATCTGGGAAACAGCGCCAGTGATTGTTGATCTCTTTGCGGCACCATACGCTACCTGCACTACCACCTCATCAAGCGACTTGGTTATCGTGTCGCTTACTTGTGCCATACCGATAGTCGGAAATAAGACAATACCCGCTATCACAGACACCCATTTTTCTTGTCCTTTTCTCATATGCACATGCTTTGTCTTTTCTCGCATTCCCAATCGTCGTCTGTATACAAATCAATAATATTCAGCAAGAAAAGACTACTTTCTGCAAAGATATACAAAAAATATGTATTAAGGCGGTTATTCCCCAATAAAATGCGAATCAATCTCTTTTTTCTTAATTTTGTCCTATTTTTACGGCTTGGAGGAGACTTTTCTGTTTCCACCTTATTATATATAGATTTGTCTTCGCATGATTCTTTATTCACCGCAAAAAGACTTGCGGCATCAAGAGGGAAAAACTTCTCGATTCTTTTCGTTGAATCAGAACTTTCCACTAACTTTGCGATTATGAAAACAACTATCCATTACCTGTTGCGCGCCTTCTTGTTGATAGGCGCACTCTTCTGCCTCCAAACGGTGGAGGCTAAGACCGAGAACCATTCTTTTACCGTAGGCAAGGGCACTTTCCTGCTTGACGGAAAACCTTTTGTGGTCAAGGCAGCCGAAGTGCACTATCCGCGCATTCCACGTGCCTACTGGGAACATCGCATCCGCATGTGCAAGGCATTGGGAATGAACACCTTGTGCCTCTACGTGTTCTGGAATATCCATGAGCAGCGGGAGGGCGAATTCGATTTCTCCGGAAATCAGGATGTCGCCGCATTCTGCCGCTTGGCACAGAAGCACGGCATGTATGTCATTGTGCGCCCGGGCCCTTATGTGTGTGCCGAATGGGAAATGGGCGGTCTGCCCTGGTGGTTGCTCAAAAAGAAAGACATCCGTCTTCGGGAACGCGATGACTATTTCATGCAGCGTGTGGCAACCTTTGAACATCGGGTGGCAGAGCAATTGGAACCGCTGAGCATCGCCCATGGCGGACCGATTATCATGGTGCAGGTAGAAAACGAGTATGGCAGTTATGGCGAGGACAAACCTTATGTGAGTGCTGTGCGCGATATGCTCCGCAAGGAGTGGGGCGACAAGGTGACGCTTTTCCAGTGTGACTGGGCATCAAACTTCACCAAAAACGCGCTCGGTGACTTGGTGTGGACGATGAACTTCGGAACGGGCGCCAACATCGACCAGCAGTTCCACCGTTTGGGAGAGTTGCGCCCTGACGCTCCCAAGATGTGCTCGGAATATTGGAGCGGATGGTTTGATAAATGGGGCGCACGCCATGAGACGCGTCCTGCCAAGGCAATGGTCGACGGCATCAATGAGATGCTGTCCAAAGGAATCTCGTTCTCCCTCTATATGACCCATGGCGGCACGTCGTTCGGACATTGGGCGGGTGCCAATAGTCCGGGCTTCAAGCCCGATGTCACTTCCTATGATTATGATGCGCCTATCAACGAATACGGCCAACCGACACAAAAATATTGGCAGTTGCGAGAGGTGATGCAGCACTATGCTGACGGCAAACTTCCCGCTGTTCCCAAGGCTCCCATGCCTTTTATCGAAACACCGGAAATCTCGCTGGCGGAGTATGCGCCCCTCTCAAACGGCTTTGGCAATACACGTTCCAGCGACCGTCCGCTCACCTTTGAAGACATGGACATGGGGTGGGGCACGATGGTTTATACCACTACACTGCCCGAACTGCCCGGCAAGGTGGCACTCGCCATGGATGCGCATGACTATGCCCAAGTGTATCTGGACGGAAAGTATGTGGGCAAGACCGACCGCTCGTTGGACGAGAAGTCGCTGATGTTGCCGGCTGTCAAGAACGGAACTCAACTGAAGATTGTGGTGGAGGGCATGGGCCGCATCAACTTCGGACGCGCCATCAAAGACTATAAAGGCATTGTCGGCGACGTGACATTGACCACGGATCAGGGCGTGTGGACACCCAGACAATGGACCTGTACCACCTTGCCGGACGATTATGCCACCGCCACGAAAGCCCTTGCCAACTCAACAACGACAGACGGCGGAAAGGCTTCGGCTCCGGGCTATTATCGAGGCTACTTCAAATTGAGCAAAGTGGGCGACACCTTCCTCAATATGGAAGCTTTCGGCAAAGGACAAGTGTATGTGAACGGACACGCTTTGGGCCGCTTTTGGCACATCGGTCCCCAACAGACCCTTTACTTGCCGGGCTGCTGGCTGAAGAAGGGACGCAACGAGGTGGTTGTCCTCGATGTGGTGGGGCCCAAGGATGGAGCCAAAGTGCAGTGTTTGAATCATCCGGTCATCGACAAACTGAACTTGGAGAAACCAGTCAAGCACAACGATCCGAAGATGGCACTCCCCAAAGGAAAGTTGAAGATAGCCCTTTCCACAACTTTGAAGCCTGGTAATGGTTGGCAGACAATTCGCCTCAAAGAACCCTTGCGCGGTCGCTATATCGCTCTTCAGATTGGCGAGAACCAGAATGGAAAATCGCAAACCGCCATTGCCGAGCTCTATGCACAGGACGAACACGGCAAGCGCATCAACCGAGACAACTGGCAAGTGCGCTATGCCGACAGCGAACAGGGAAATCACACTCTGGACAAGGCCTTCGACCTGCAAGAGTCCACCTATTGGCAGACCGACGCCAAGGCAACTCTCCCTCATGTCATCATCATCGACACCGGCAAGTCGCAGACCATCTCTGCCCTTGAATACCTGCCCCGTCAGGAGCAAGGTGCTCCCGGCAGTGCCAGGCAAGTTGACGTGTTGATTTTTGGCGGAGAATGATAGAGGTGAGGGCTGAATCCTCCCATCCTATTATATATACGTGTGATTTTTGCAAAAAATCTGCAACATCTGTCACCCGCTTTCTATACTGTTGTGTATCAGAAGCTTACGGGTGGCAGATGTTCGTTTTTATTTGTCACCATCTGCCATCATCCGTCATCCCCTTACCTTGAGAGAAGGAAAGTCGCTGTTATTCAGGCTCTTTATCATGCTGAATAAAGCGTTCCAAGGCTCTGAACAAAAAGTTCAAGCGCCTTGAACAAAAAGTTCAAACCTCGTTTTCCATTCTGAACTAATTGGGCTTGGAACAAAAATTGGTGGTGACAGATGTATTATCTGTTACCGATTATCTGCAACCCACAACGCACAGACTATCAGTTGATTATGTCGCGTGGTGGCAAAATGGCAAATCTTTAGGAAACAAAATCATAGAGGATAAGAAACGAAGCGTCGATAGATGAAAACGCCCGATGCAACATGCGTTGCACCGGGCGTTTATCTAATGGAATGAATGATTCGTGTTATTTAGGCAAGTTGAAAGCCTTGGTCATCTCCTGGAGCTGCTCTTGGCTCATGCCTTCAGGCTCGTAGCCCATGCAGCGGGAGTCGATATAGATCTTGGCGCTCTTGGAGAGCACGTCAATCTGGTCGAAAGCGTCCATCACGTCCAAGCCCTTGGCGAAGACACCGTGCTTCTCCCAAAGCACCACGTCGTAGTCCTCAAGCTCCTTGAGGGTGGCGTCAGCAAGCACATTGGAGCCGGGAAGCTCGTAAGGAACAACACCCAAACCTAATGGGCAGAAAGCCTTGGTCTCAGGAATCATGCTCCACAGAATGTTGGTGAGAACATCCTTGCCGAGGAACTTGCGGTTGTGGCTCATGGCAACAAGCTCGATAGGATGAGTGTGGACGGTAGCCTTGTAGGCAGAACCGCTCTCGATGAGGTGGTTGTGCACAGTGAGGTGAGAAGGAAGTTCGCTGGTAGGCTGCACTGGGTTGTCGGCGATGATGACATAGCTTGCGCAGTCGTCAAGGATGCGGATGACACTACCGTTGTCCATAGGCCAACGAGCCAAGTCGCGCATACGCTTGCCTGTGCCCTTGCAGTAGAAGTAGCAGCCCTTCAAGTGAGGCAGTGTGACACCAATCTGCTTTACTTCGCTGATGGCTGGCATCTGGCGAATTTCGTCGTCTACGTAGTCTGTCACGTTGACGGTGATGTTTCCACCGTTTCTTTCAGCCCATCCGTTCTGCCAGAGATAGCCGGCTACCTCTGCAATTTTTTCTACCTCTTTCTTTAAGGCGGGGCGACCTTCTAATATACTTTTCATATCTTTAAGTTTTGAATTGTCTGTCTTGGTTGGTTATCTGGGTGCAAAATTAGTGACAAAGGGCAAGTCATGGCCCAATATTTTGATAATATATCACTAAGATTTGACCTGTCAACGGGTCTGGTTGCGATATTCGCTCGGCTTGTGTCCCGTCTTGCTGCGGAATTTGGCGGAGAAATAGTCGGGCGACTCGAAGTTGAGCTGATAGGCTATCTCCTTGATGCTCATGTCTGTGGTGGACAGCAACTCCTTGGCACGCTGCAGCTTGAGGTCTTGCTGATAGAGTGAGGGTGATATGCCGGCAAACTCCTTGAAGAGCTTGCGGAAATTGGAGTAGCTCATCCCCATCTCCTCGGCAATCTGCTGGATGGTGAGTTCGCTTTCCAAAGAGTTGCGAATGCGGAGGCGCGCACGGCTGACCATGTCCATGTGCAGACTGTCCTTGCTGAGGATGATGTTGCGTTCAAGAGCATACATCAGTCCGATGAGATGGTTGACGATGCCGGCGAGAATCTGCTGCACATAGGGCGCTTCCTCCTGTGCCGCCTTGAGGGCCGACTCATAGAGGCTGACAATCTCCTCGGAGAACCCCACGTGATAGATGGGCTTCTCGACGGAAAGGAATCCCGCCTTCACCCGGTCGTTGATGTTGCGGCCCTTGAATCCAATCCAGTAACTGTGCCATCCCTTGGTGGGAGAAGGGCAATAGCTGTGCATCTCGCCAGGGAAAAGCAGGAACAAGTCGCCCGCAGCAATGTGGGTCTCCTTCAAGTGGTCTGAACGGAACGTGCCCTCACCATCGGTCAGGTAGAGCAACTGGAACTCGTTGAGCACCCGTCCCTTTTCCAAGTCGAAATAATAGCCGTCAGCATGGCCACGGGTCGGGTAGTCGTCGCCCGGCAAGATTTCCTCATATCCCACCGTGCTTACAGTCAGTCCCCATTGCAAGTCGCGGTCATTGGTGACCAGGTAATTGGATTTCTGTATAGCCATAATCTTTTTGTAGTATCCGCTTGATTAGCTGCAAAATTACACAAAAAGATAGAAACAAGCGAGATTTTAAACTTTCTTTTTATAAAAATGTACTCCTCTGTTTGCGCTTGTCGAGTCCAAACGTAGAAAAAACAATAATTTCTTAGGCAAAGATTATGCGGTGTTCTTGCTTTTTCGTAACTTTGCACTCGCAAATTATAATGTACATTAAAATGGCTGAATCAAAGAAAATCAAGACCGCGCTCATCTCGGTCTTCCACAAAGACGGTTTGGAGCAATTGCTCGCCAAACTGAATGAAGAAGGTGTGAAGTTCCTTTCCACCGGAGGTACACAGAAATTTATCGAGTCTCTGGGCTACGAGTGCCAGGCTGTGGAGAGTGTCACCACCTATCCCTCCATTCTCGGAGGACGAGTGAAGACCTTGCATCCCAAAATCTTTGGAGGCATCCTCGCACGTCGCGACAACGAAGGTGACAAGGAGCAGATGGCTCAGTATGAGATTCCTGAGATAGACCTCGTCATCGTTGACCTCTATCCGTTTGAGCAGACCGTGGCAAGCGGCGCTTCTGAAGCCGACATCATCGAGAAGATTGACATCGGCGGTATCTCTCTCATCCGTGCCGGAGCCAAGAACTTCAAAGACGTGGTCATCGTGCCCAGCAAGGCAGAATACGGCATGCTGCTCGACATTCTCAACAAGAAGGGCGCACAGACAGACATTGAGGACCGTAAGAAGTTTGCGGAACACGCATTCGGCGTGAGCAGTCATTACGACACAGCCATTCACGCTTGGTTCGCAAAATAAGCTGAAAGGAAAATATACAAGTAAAACATAATCAAAAATATGGGATTTTTCTCGTTTGTTCAGGAAATAGCAATGGACCTTGGCACCGCCAACACCATCATCATCAGTGATGGAAAGATTGTGGTTGACGAGCCGTCCGTAGTGGCCCTCGACCGCCGCACAGACAAGATGATCGCTGTGGGCGAGAAGGCAAAGATGATGTATGAAAAGACTCACGACAATATACGCACTATCCGTCCGCTCCGTGACGGTGTGATTGCCGACTTCACTGCTTGTGAGCAGATGATGCGCGGACTGATCAAGATGGTGCACACGGGTAGCCGTCTGTTCTCTCCGTCGCTCCGTATGGTCATCGGTGTTCCCTCAGGTTCTACTGAGGTGGAGCTGCGTGCCGTGCGCGACTCGGCAGAGCATGCTGATGGTCGTGATGTCTACTTGATATTCGAGCCGATGGCTGCCGCTATCGGTATCGGTATTGACGTGGAGGCACCGGAAGGCAACATGATTGTCGATATCGGTGGTGGTAGCACGGAAATCGCTGTCATCTCGTTGGGTGGTATCGTTTCCAACAACTCTATCCGTATCGCCGGTGACGACTTGACTGCTGACATTCAGGAATACATGAGCCGCCAGCACAATGTGAAGGTGAGCGAGCGTATGGCTGAGCGTATCAAGATTCATGTCGGTTCCGCTCTTACCGATCTTGGTGAGGAGGCTCCAGACGACTATATCGTACACGGTCCTAACCGTATCACAGCCCTTCCAATGGAGGTGCCTGTATGCTATCAGGAAATCGCACACTGTCTGGACAAGACCGTGGCAAAGATCGAAAACGCCGTGCTCTCTGCTTTGGAGAACGCACCGCCAGAGCTTTATGCCGACATCGTGAAGAATGGTATCTATCTGAGTGGTGGTGGTGCGTTGCTCCGCGGACTCGACAAACGCTTGACAGACAAGATCAACATTCCTTTCCACATCGCAGAGGATCCGCTCCACAGCGTGGCAAAGGGTGCAGGCATCGCATTGAAGAACGTAGACAAATTCTCGTTCTTGATGAGATAACAAGTGGCTTATGCATAACTTAGTAGAGTTTCTTGCAAAATACAACCACTGGTTTCTATTCATTTTGCTCGAAGTGATCAGCATGGTTCTGCTCTTTCAGTTCAACAACTACCAGGGCAGCGTGTGGTTCACTTCGGCAAATGCCGTTGTCGGCAAGGTGTATGAGGCGGACGCGCAGGTGAAGTCCTACTTCGGCTTGTCTGCTCTCAATGCCGATCTCACGCAGCGCAATCTCAAGTTGGAGCAGCAGGTGAGATATCTTCAGGAGGCATTGCTCGACAAGAATACCGATTCTCTGACGATGGCCAATGCCCAGATGCGGTATCTCAGTCAGTTTGGCTTGATTCCCGCCAAGGTGATCAGCAGCAGTGTCGACCGACTGGACAACCTTATCACGATAGACAAGGGTAGCGACGATGGTGTGCAAAAAGACATGGGCGTGGCTTGTGGCAATGGTGTGGTAGGCGTGGTATATCTCGTGTCTGCACATTATTCTATTGTCATTCCTGTGCTCAACTCTCAGTCGAACATCAGTTGTACCATTCAGCGGCGAGGCTATTTCGGCTATCTGAGATGGAAAGGCGGCGCTTCTGACGTGGCGTATGTGGAGGATGTCCCCCGTCATGCCCATTTCCGCAAGCACGACAAGATTGTGACCAGTGGCTATTCTTCCATCTTCCCACCGGGCGTGATGGTGGGTGAGATACAGCAAGTGTACAACTCGAAGGATGGCTTGTCCTACAGACTGAAAGTGAAACTGTCGGTGGACTTCGGCAATCTTCGGGATGTCTGTGTCATCAATGACAAGGCCATGGAAGAGCGCATCGAGTTGCTTCGTGCCGCGCAAGACTCCATAAAACCCAAACAGAACTAAAGGCTAACGGGGTTCGCTTCGGTGAACCCCTCATCAATCAACGAAAGGAATAAGGGCAAATGAACCTGGAACTCATCAAAGGCGTTCTGCTTTTCTTCATCTTATGTCTGGCACAAGTGTTGGTACTCAACAACATTCACTTGTTTGATTGTGCCACACCATTGCTCTGTGTCTATATGGTGCTCATGTTCCGCCGTAACTATCCACGGTGGGGCATCCTGCTGTGGAGCTTTGCGTTTGGCTTGATCATAGACATCTTCTCCGACACACCAGGTGTGGCTACGGCTTCCATGACACTCATCGGATTCCTTCAGCCTTATATCATCGAGCCGTTTATTCCCCGTGACAGTGCTGAAGATCTGAAGCCCTCAATGAAGACATTGGGTGTGGCTTCCTATGTCTACTACACCATCATCATGGTGCTGATCTACTGTCTCCTGTTCTTCACATTGGAGATGTTCAATTTCTTCAATATCCTTCTTTGGGCAAAATGCGTAGGCGGAAGTGCCGTGCTGACTATAGCCATGTTGCTTGCTATAGAGAAAGTGAGAAATTGATAAAGGCAAGGATGGTGTGACATGAAGGACTATAATCTCGAAAAACGACGCTTTGTCATTGGTGGTGTGGCGGTTACGATTGTGCTGATCTACATCATCAGACTCTTCACACTTCAGGTGATGAGTGATGACTACCGGAAAAGTGCAGACAGTAACGCCTTTCTCAAGAAGGTGGAATATCCTTCGCGTGGCGTCATCTACGACCGCCATGGCAAGTTGTTGGTCTACAATCAGCCTGCCTATGACATCATGGTGGTGATGAACGAGGAAAGGGGCCGTCTGGACACCTTGGACTTCTGCAACGCCTTGGGCATCACCAAGGAGTTTTTCATCAAGCGCATGAACGACATCAAAGACCGGAGCAAAAACCCCGGTTATTCGCGGTTTACCCAACAGTTGTTCATGAGCCAACTTTCAGACAAGGACTTCAGTGTTTTCCAGGAAAAGTTGTTCCGCTTCCCAGGTTTCTATATCCAGAAACGCAGCATCCGCCAATACCAATATCCCTATGCCGCCCATGTGTTGGGAGATGTGGGAGAAGTGTCGGAGTCGGACATTGAAGACGACGATTATTATCAGCCGGGCGATTATATCGGCAAGTTGGGTATCGAGAAATATTACGAGAAAGACTTGCGTGGCGTGAAAGGTGTGCAGATTCTTCTGCGTGACGCCCACGGAAGAATACAGGGAAACTATCAGAATGGAAAGTATGACCGCCGCCCCCAACCGGGACGAAACATCACCCTTTCTATTGATGAGAAACTGCAGGCGCTCGGCGAGCGCTTGCTTGAAGGAAAGATAGGATCCATCGTGGCAATCGAGCCTTCCACTGGTGAAGTGCTCTGTATGGTCAGCTCTCCTACTTACGACCCCCGCAATCTGGTGGGACGAAAGCGCAGCAAGGAACATGTGCGGTTGTCGAAGAATGTGTGGAAACCGTTGCTCAACCGCTCTATCATGGGACAATACCCGCCGGGTTCCACCTTCAAGACCACACAGGCGCTGACCTATCTGTCGGAAGGCATCATCACCCCTCACACCATGTTCTCTTGTAACCATGGTTTCTATTACAAAGGCTTGCATGTGGGCTGTCACGGTCACGCTTCACCTCTGAATCTGACCGAGGCCATCAGCACCTCCTGCAACGGATATTTCTGTTGGGGTCTGTTCTATATGATGTCCAACCGGCACAAATACAAGAATGTGCAGCAGGCGATGAACACCTGGCGCGACTACATGGTCAGCATGGGCTTCGGCTATAAGTTGGGTATCGACTTGCCGGGAGAAAAGCGCGGACTGATTCCTAATGCGCAATTCTACGACAAGGCATACAATGGTTCTTGGAACGGACTCACGGTCATCAGTATCTCCATCGGCCAGGGCGAGGTCAACCTCACCCCGTTGCAGATAGCCAATCTTGGCGCAACCATCGCCAACCGTGGCTACTACTATACACCTCACGTGGTCCGCAAAGTGGAGGGAAAACCCTTGGATGCGGCTTTCCGTGAGCGCCACTATACCAAAGCCAAGCAAAGCGCTTACAACTGGGTTGTGGCAGGTATGAAGAGTTCTGTGCTCAAGGGTACCTGTAAAGCATTGGGACACTATGACTATGATGCTTGTGGAAAAACCGGTACGGCGCAGAACCGCGGCCAAGACCACTCTGTGTTTATGGGATTTGCCCCGATGAACAAACCGAAGATAGCCATTGCCGTCTATGTGGAGAATGGTGGTTTCGGTGCCGATTTCGGTGTGCCTATCGGAGGCTTGATGATGGAACAATATTTAAAAGGTAAACTCACACCCAACGAAGAACGGTTGGCTGCGGAGTTCCAGCATAGAAGAATAGCTTATGGCTCAAGAAACAGATAAACAAGCCAGTGTGCTCCGGTCTCTTGACTGGTGGACTATCGGCATCTATCTTGCATTGCTCGTGTTCGGATGGGTAAGCGTGTGTGGCGCCAGCTACACCTATGGTGACAATGACATATTCAGTCTTGCCACCCGTTCCGGCATGCAGATTGTGTGGATAGGCACCTCCATCTGTCTGGGCTTTGTCCTGCTCATGCTTGATGACCGGTTCTACGACACATTCGCTTATATTATATATGGTGTGCTCTTGCTCTTGCTCTTTGCCACCATCTTCAATCCGCATGACATCAAGGGCTCGCACTCTTGGCTTGTGCTGGGACCTTTGCGTCTGCAGCCTGCCGAGTTCGGAAAGTTTGCCACGGCGCTGGCCATCAGCAAACTGATGAGTACCTATGGATTCTCCATGCAACGGTGGAAAGACTTTGCCGCAGCCGTGACCATCATTCTGTTGCCGATGCTGTTCATCATCGGGCAGCGAGAGACCGGTTCGGCACTCGTCTACCTCGCCTTCTTCCTGATGCTCTATCGTGAGGGCATGCCGGGAAGTATCCTGTTTACGGGAGTGGCGATGGTCATCTACTTTGTCGTGGGCATCCGCTTTGAGAACACCTTGTTGTGGGACACACCGACTTCTGTCGGCAAGTTCACGGTGTTGCTTCTTGTGCAGATCTTTACGTCAGTAATGGTGCAGGTCTATTGCGACGACAAGAAAAAGACCCGCTTGCTCTTGGCCTATTGCTTGGGCACGACCCTTGTGTTCCTGCTCTTCTCCGAATATGTCATTCCGTTTGACATTGTCTGGGTGCAAATCATCATCAGTGCCGCAGTGATTGGCTATTTGCTCTATCAAGCCTTGAGCACGCATCTTGCCAATTACCTCTATATCGTGTTGTTTGCCTTAGGATCCATCGCTTTCTTCTATTCAGCCGACTATGTGCTGAACAATGTGATGGAGCCACACCAACGGGTGCGTATCAACGTGCTTCTTGGATTGGATGAAGACTTGGCAGGCGCGGGTTACAATGTCCATCAGAGTGAGATTGCGATTGGCTCCGGCGGCTTGGAGGGCAAAGGCTTCCTCAATGGAACCCAAACGAAATTGAAGTTCGTGCCCGAGCAGGACACAGACTTCATCTTCTGTACCGTAGGCGAGGAAGAAGGATTCTTGGGCTCAGCCACCGTCTTGTTGCTGTTCCTGGCTTTGATACTGAGACTTATACACCTTGCGGAACGACAACCCTTTAAGTTTGGCAGGGTCTACGGCTATTGTGTGCTGAGCGTCTTCCTGTTCCATGTCTTCATTAATGTGGGCATGGTGCTTGGCCTTACTCCGGTTATAGGTATCCCTCTACCATTCTTCAGTTATGGAGGTTCGTCCCTATGGGGCTTCACCCTTCTTCTTTTCATCTTCCTCCGCATAGACGCGGCCCGGAATATGGTCAGACAATGATTTGGAACAATATAATTGTAACATTATCACAACAAATGTCGGCGAAAGCCGACATTTTGTTTTATATTTTATCTTATTGTTTGGATTTTACATGTGAAAGCATTATATTTGCAGCGTAATGCTTTTTATAGACGCGCGTATATGAGGAATATGAAAACCGTGGTATTGTTGGCTTCTCTTGCGATGGCCACTGCCACATGGGCACAATCGGTGACCGACAAGTCAACAACAAAGGGGCTTCCAACAGTAGGCGGTAAGTCCGTTGAAGGAAAACAGAGTCCACAGAACGGGCTTCGTGTCACAGGAATCGTGACCGATGCTCAAGGAGGAGCTTTGCCAGGTGTAACTGTGACCGTGAAAGGAACAAAGCGGAAAACATTCACAGATATCGATGGCAATTATTCCATTGATGTGGACAATTCTCAAGTGCTTGTGTTCTCTTATATAGGTATGCAACAGCATACAGAGGCTGTGAGGGGACGCAAGGTCGTCAATGTTCGTCTTGCGGACAACACACTCTCCTTGAACGATGTGGTGGTTGTGGGAGCTTATGGCACAGCGCAACGCCGTTCAGACCAGGTGGGTAGTGCCTATCAGGTGAACTCGAAAGACTTGCAGAATATGCCACAGATGCGACTCGACAAGATGCTTGACGGACTTGTGCCGGGTGTCAAGATTGATATCAACAGTGACTCTCCGGACAATAGTCGTCCGCGTTATAATGTCCGTGTGCGTGGTGATGCTTCCCTTTCAGCGTCCAATGAGCCTCTTTGGATTGTGGACGGTTCACCGCTTTATACCGGTGAGTCGACCAACCTCATGCCCGGCATGAGCTATACTATCAGTCCCTTGTCGTTCATCAATCCAGAGGATATCGAGTCTATCACGGTGTTGAAAGACGCCACGCAGACATCCATCTATGGAGCCGATGGCGCCAATGGCGTGATTCTTGTGACGACCAAACACGGCAAGAAAGGAAAGATGAATGTGCGCTTGAATGCCCAGTTCGGCATTGCGCAGATTGACGAGTCCACCGCCCCTAAAGTGCTCAATGCGTCACAATATCTGGAGTTGGCTCACACCGCCTATATCAATGCAGGAAAAAATCCATCCGCTTTTCCGTTCCTTGATAACGACATGAACGTGTATAGCAAGACGGATACCAATTGGCGTGATGTGTTTTATGGCACAGGCAACACTTTCCAGACAGACCTCTCCATCAACGGAGGCTCGGACAAAACCGACTATTATCTGTCAGGCTCTTATTACGAGAACAAGGCGACTGTGAAAGGTAACCAACAGCAGCGATTCTCCATCAGAACCAATTTCAACTATCAGCTGATGAAGGATCTCAAGGCTACGTTTAACCTCTCCTTGTCCTACAACCGGAATACACTGTTTAATCCCGGTCGCGATTATTATGAAATGTTGCCTATCTTCTCACCTTACAACTTGGATGGGTCGATGCGACTGTATAACAAACTGTTTGGTGGATACGCTTCAGACGGCAGTGAAATATGGACGGAGGAGAAATTCTTCAATTCTGTGGCGGAAAGAGAGGAGAACATCAACAAACAAAACGCCCTTTTCGTCAACACGAACTTCATGATTTCTTATACTATACTCAAAGGCTTGAAGTATACAGGTCAGTTTGGTATAGACTTCCAGGAAACTCATGAGGAGAAATATGATGCGATGAGCAACTGGTCGGGAAAGACTGCTGGCGGATATGCCACACGTAACAATCTCAGCCTGAACAACTGGAATACAATCCATCGGTTGAACTATAATGCCACCTTCGGTAAGCATACCATCGGTGCGGTGGCTGGTTTTGAAGCAAATTCAAGGCAGTATACCATTATTGGCGCAACAGGTTCAGGGTTTATCAATGACAAGATTCAGGATGTCAGTTATGCTAATGTGCGTACCGGAAGCAACAGCAGCAAGACCACACGCAAAGCTTCATTGTTGGCACAGGCAAGCTATTCTTATGACAGACGTTACTATCTCACGGTAAACGCCCGTC
Organism: Prevotella sp.; assembly: GCA_050873125.1. Taxonomy (GTDB): domain Bacteria; phylum Bacteroidota; class Bacteroidia; order Bacteroidales; family Bacteroidaceae; genus Prevotella. The sequence continues at coordinate 14,930 of JBNMIE010000004.1, read as the reverse complement.
GTGATGGCAACTCCCAATTCGGCAGTGATGTGCGTTGGGCAAACTTCAGTTCGGTGGGTGTGTCTTGGAATATTCACAATGAGAAGTTCTTCCATGTGCCATTCATCAATATCTTGAAACTCAAAACCAGTTATGGTGCCAATGGAAACTCTCGTCTCGGTTCACGTGAAGCCAAGGGACTTTATTCCTATGGCGACAACTATTCCTATAATGGCGAGAGTGGCGGTGTACAGTCGGGTAGTGCCAATAAAACTTTGAGTTGGGAAACCACCTATAAGTTCAATGCCGGACTCCGGGTGAGAATGTTCAACCGTATTGACCTTGAGGTGGAGGTATACCGCGACCGCACGAAGGATCTCATCAGCAACCTTGATGTTTCCCGAACGACAGGAGATACGCGTGTCTACCGTAATGTCGGCGAAATCGTGAACAAAGGTATAGAGGTGACTCTTACCACTAATAACTTCGTAGCCAAGAAAGATGGCGATTTCTATTGGAACACCGACTTGAACCTGTCGAGCAACAACAACAAGTTGACCAAGCTTTACAATGGAATACAGAAGAACATGGGCACTACTGTGTGGAAGGAAGGTTATGACATCCACACCTACTACCTCGTTCGTTGGGCTGGTGTCGACCCATACGATGGAGCACCCTTGTGGCTTGACCTCAATGGTAATGTGACCCGCACCTACAGCGAGGCGAACCGTGTGCCGGGCAAGACTTCCAATCCAAGTCTTGCGGGAGGTATCACCAACACTTTGGGCTACAAGGGCTTTACGCTGAGATTCCTGATCAACTATACGATAGGTGGCTACTCATTCTCTTCGTTTGGTCGTTCGATGTTGTCTGACGGTCTTTACGCAGCAAGTGAAAACCAGGCTGTGGAGCAAATGAACTATTGGCGAAATCCCGGTGATGTCACAGGCAACCCCAAACCCTATTGGGGCATAAGTACAAAATCAATCATGAACTCCACACGATTCTTGTACAACCGCACTAATTTCCGCCTGCAAAATGTTGCGCTTACCTATCAGATACCCCGAAACGTGATGAAACATCTGGGCATTCATGACTGTACTGTCAGTCTGGTGGGTGACAATCTCTTGATTCTTACGCCCTATTCAGGCAAGAACCGCAACTCTTATAAGACTTGCATGAGTGGCTATCCCAGTGAACGTACCATCTCATTGGGCTTGAATGTCGGATTCTAATAGAAAACAAAGTAAACGAAACTATGGATATAAAAAAGATAATATACGCGTTGATGTTAGGCTTGGGGCTTACATCATGCTCGAATTTCCTTGAGGTGGAAGACAAGGGAAAGGCCACGATTCCCTCATTCTTGTCTGATCCGGACGGTCTCTATGCCGCTCTCGTAGGTTCTTATAATGAGGTCTACGACTATTATGACAATGAATTCGGGAAATATGCGGATGCTGCGGGTAATATGATACAGATGAACACGACCGTGTCAGATATGCTGGATATCTACAATTACAATTCCGACCCCAGCAATGAGACCAGTTCCTCATCCTATATTTGGCGACGCATTTATGTGGCGATGTCCAATGTGAACAATATCTTGGAATATGGACCCAAGGTGCGTGAGGCCTATCCCACCCAGCGTGAACGAGTAGACCGTACGATGGGTGAGGCCTATTTTCTCCGGGCCCTCACACATTTCGACTTGTGCAGGACTTTCGCACAACCTTATAATTATACCTCTGGAGCCACCCATCTCGGCATTCCAGTCTTGAGAAAAACTCCAGGACCGGACGACAATCCTTCACGCAAGTCTGTTGCGGAGGTATATAAATTCATTACGGAAGACCTTGATTCTGCGGAAAGTCGTTTGAGCCATTCTACGCAAAGGGGTGAGAAATATGTATCGTTGCAGGCCGTGTATGCACTGAAGAGTCGTGTGGCTTTGTATAAGGAGGATTGGAATGCTGCTGTTGACAATGCCCGCAAGGCTCTCACGGCCAATGACACACCTTCGGGTGTCGTTGCCAATCATCTGGCTTCTGCCGAAGAATATGTGAAGCAATATGATAATCTTGGGTATACGGGAGAAATGATATTCCGTCTGAGTGGTGCGGACAAGAAAGGTAAACTGAAATCGTTCTATGAGTCTACAGGTGTTCCTGCAGATACACTCTATTCGCTCTATGAGGTCAACGATATTCGCACTGAATTGCTATATAATAATGGTAAGAAGCAATGTCGTAAATATTCGGCTACCGTGAGTCCCGACAACAAGACAGACCGTGATGACCCTATTATCCTTCGACTCTCTGAGGTCTATCTCAATGCTGCCGAAGCTTCAGTGATGGCAGGAGATAACATTTCAGCCCGTCAGTTCCTTTTGCCGATCGTTCAAAGAGCGTTGGGCACAGAAAAGGGCAAGGCTGTGGTTGATGACTGTCCCGACGGACAACTTCTGGATTTGATTAAAAGAGAGCGTGTCAAAGAACTCTGCTTTGAAAACCATAATCTCTTTGACATCACTCGATGGAAGCAGGATTTGGTCAGACAAGCCAAGACGACATCAACTGTCAAGAAGTTGACCTATCCCAACGACCGCTTCATCCAGCCAATTCCTCTTGCAGAGCTTAATGCCAATAAGAATATGCAGCCCAACCCGGGTGTGAATGATTGATTGTAATATTGAAACCTGATATATGATGAAAAATATTAAAGTTGTAACCTGTATAGCTACCATATTGCTGTTGATGTTCAGTTCTTGTGACAAAGACGAAACAGTGTATATGACGGAACCTTATGTATGGCTCAAAAGCGAGTCGGGATTGTCGAATATCGTGGTCAAGTCTGATGTGAGGAATATCAACACCTATAGTGTTGTGCTCAGTGCCGCCCAGCAAAAAGAGAATCTCACGGTGAACTATGAGATTCTCGTAGGCAATGGCTTGCAGCAAGGTGTGGACTTTGAAATGGTCACTGAGGGCAACTCGCTCACACTGTTGCCGGGAATCTTTGACATGCCTATCCGCATCAAGTGGCTTCCTCACAAGGTGGATCCGTCAAAAGATAACACCCTCACGATTAGACTTACAGGCAACAGCAAAAACTATTGTATCGGAATGCCGGGTCCGGATCATCTGAATAGTAGTATAAAAATAGAAAAACAAAACTAATGGCAAGACGCAACCATATCCTGCAGTGCGGGTTCATTCTCTTCTGTGTGATGTTCTGCTCTGCAGCAAGAGCACAGAAGATACCCTATGATAACAAGCTTGTCATGGGAACGCTGAGCAATGGACTCACTTATTATGTCTATCCCAACGACAATCCGAAGGGACAGGCCTTCTATCGACTGTTTGTCAAGTCGGGTTCTGTTGCGGAAGCGGAAAACCAGCGGGGACTTGCTCATTTCCTTGAGCATTTGGCTTTCAACGGCACTCGCCATTTCCCATCCAATTCCATAGTCAAGTTCTTGGAATCCTATGGAGCTAAGTTCGGTCAGGATATCAATGCCCATACGTCTTTCTGTGAAACGGTATACAAACTCCAATTGCCCACCGCCTCACCGTCACTGACAGATTCGGCGATGACCATCATGGCAGATTGGGCTTCAGCTCTTACCCTGGATCCTGTGGAGGTGGACAAGGAACGTGGTGTCATCCTTTCAGAGCGACTGGCAAGAACAACAGAACAGCAGAAGGTCAGCAATGTCTTTCTGAGCGAGTTGCTGAATAATTCCATTTATACCAAGCGCATGACCATTGGTGATTCAACGGTCATCGCGACAGCTCGTCCTGAAGTAATTGCCGACTACTACCATCGATGGTATCAGCCACAAATGATGGCTGTGGCCGTTGTTGGCGATGTCAATCCCGATAAGATTGTAGAACTGATACGTCAAAAGTTCGGATCTCTTCCCCGGGGAAAATCCAAGGTCGCGTCTATTCCAACCATACCGGAATACAAGGAAAACGTGGCAAGAATCCGTACTTGGGAAAAATGCAAGGACAATACACTTGACATCATTCAGTTGGTGCGCAAGCCGTTGCCCGTTAAAGATGAAAAGGCCTACAAGGAATATCTGATGCGAAAGCTCATCAATCGCATGGCAAAGTCGCGTTTCAACACTTTGTCTTTCAGCAACCCGGCTTATGGCGAAGGCGAAGTGGAGTTGTCGGAACTGCTTGGCGCGACAGGAGTGAATCTTTCGTCTGTGAAACTCGTCAAGGGGAAGATTGTGGATGGCATCAAGGATTTCATCGTTCATCGCCAACAGATTCTCAACTACGGATTCACCTCCACTGAAATTCAGAAAGCCCGCACATCGATGCTTGCCTCGTTGCGTTCCCGTGCTGAGGCTGATAGAAGTCCAAGATCAAGTGATATCGTTGACGAAATTTATGCTGACTACTATCGTGGCAACCGCTTATGCTCACCATCGACAGAGTTGAAGTTGGCTCAGAAATATCTTCAGTCTGTGGACTCTGTCTCAGTGTTGAAGGCTCTTCATAACGTTGTCGGGAAAGCCCCAGTCCACTTCTTACTCCGTGGAGAAAATGCAATACGTCAGGAAATCACAGACTCTGTGCAGTTACAGCGTTTGGTGATGGCTGAACTCGGCAAATCTGTCGACAGATATTATAGCAAAATTGAGGTACCCGAGTCTTTGTGTCATGTGGATTATCAACCGCATATTGTCAGGCAGACACAGATTCCTCAACTTGATGCTACGGAATTGTTGCTGGACAATGGTGCCAAGGTGATATACAAGCGCACCTCCAATGACCATGGTCGCATCTATATGAGCGGGTTCAGAAAAGGAGGGCTTTATGCTGTAGATTCTTTGAATTACAACACAGCCCTTGTCGGTCCGAATGTCATAGCCCTATCAGGAGTGGGCCCAATGAGTCGCGAGGCTTATAGTATGTATATGGCAGGCAAGCAGGCTTCTACTCAAATGCTTGTTGACAAGATGCGTTGCGGCATTTCTGGCTCTGCCAGTCTGAAAGATGCAGAGACCATGATGCAACAGCTGTATGTCAAGTGGACCGCTCCTCGACTTGACACGGCGGTAGCACGGTTGACCATTGACAAGATGGTCGAAGCATGGCGTACCAAGAAGCCAACCCGCAAAGACTTGTTCGCCAAACAGTTGGGCTGGATGTTGAATGGTCATAACTATACCAACAATGAGTTGACAGACTCTGTCATTCTAAAAGAGGTGAAGGTGTCCCGAATGCTTCCGCTCTACCATAAGATGTTCGGATCTGCTCGGGATTTCACGTTCATTGTGATGGCGGACAGCCCATTGGACAGTATTCGCCCTTTGATAGAACAGTATCTTGGTGCCCTTCCCGCCGGCAATGTTGACTGTAAATGGCGTTTGGACAGCCGTCAAATTTGTCATAAGGATACCACCCTTGTTTCCACAACTAATGGTGCAAGCCGTGCTACGGTGCAGCTGATTTGGCAGCAAGACCGTATCGACTCCTCTCACGACAGCAATCAGATGATGGGTACGGCCTTGAAATCAGTTCTCCGCACCGCCCTGCTCAATCGCTTGCGTGAGGAGATGGGCAAGGTGTATAGTGTGTCGGTATCTTCATCCATGAGTCCTTATCCCTCTCCACTGTCACGGACTATTGTGGCTTTTGCTTGCAAGACAGGAGATGTGGATATCCTGACAAAGGAAACCAAACGTGTTATAACCGATTTCGTAAACCATCCGGAGCATTATTCCGCCATCTTTGACGATGTTCGCCAGTCGATGCTCAAAGACTATGATGTGGCGCGACAGAAGACAACTTTCTGGCTTGGCGGCATCCGCAACCATCTCTATATGGGAGATGCCGACTGGACATGGTTGACCTCTTACGATGCGCATATCCGGAGTTTGTCACTTCAAGATCTTTCCCGATATGCCCGTCAGATGGTTCTTGATGGTTATGAGCTGAAGGCCGTCTACGAAGAATGACAAGAGTAACACTCTATATATCTACAAAAGAATTAATACAGGTATTTTAAATTACAGAATTATGAAAAAGTTTAGATTGGTATTTTGGGCATTATTCGCCTGTGTCCTGTCGCTGAGCATAACTTCATGCTCTGATGACAACGATGACAACAAAGATTCTGGTGTGAAAGCTCCTGAACTGCTTTCCTTCGGGTTCTATGCCGAGGACAATGCGGGAGTTCTTTCAAAAGATTATGTCGCTACTATCGGGGCAGACAAGACCATAAGTCTCAGTATGCCTGCTACTATCGACAAAAGCTCTCTTGTCGCACGTTTTACCTCCAACGATGGCAACACGGTGATGGTCAGTGGAGTCACTCAGCAGAGTGGACAGAGCAAGAACAACTTCTCTGTTCCTGTAGATTTCATTGTGACCAACAGCAATGGTACGACCAATGTAAAATACACGGTCAACATCACAAAGGCTGCTAACCAGACGTGGAAATCATTGGCAGACTTTGCTGATACACAGTGTTACTCTGGTATGGTCATGAAGTTGAATCCTGCAGACAATGTTCCTTATGTCGCTTTTGGCGAACGTGGTGCAGACTCTGAAAAGATGTGGGTTTTGAAACTTGATGGTGATCATTGGGTGAATGTTGGTGATAGAGCATTCAGTGGTGAAGTCAAGGGTTCTTACTATGATTTCGATTTTGATGCCACCGGCACACCTTACGTGGCTTATGGCGATGGTGCCACAACGCCTATTGCAGGTGCTATTTCAGTCATGAAATATGCTGATGGTGCTTGGAGTCTTGTGGGTGATGCAGGTTTTGCTTCAACACAAGCCAATGATGTATGTGTGGCAGCCTTTGGCGCCAATAAGCTTGTGACCGCTCAGAAGAATAATAACGCAAAGTCATCATTTGGTCGCCGTGCTCTCGTATTGTCCGACTATAATGGCACGGCATGGAACAGCTCCAATAGCTTGTTGTCCGGTAAGACTGCTTATACAGTTAAACTTGCAGACAATGGCAGTGTTGCCTATATGCTTGTCATTACAGCCGGTACCTATGATGGCGTGAAGTATGGCCATTATGTTTTTAAGTCAGAAAATGGTACAGACTGGACACCATTGCGCAGCAACTATGTGATGGCAAATGCCTCTCAGACAAGTATTGTGGGCTATGGTATCACCACATCACGTGACGGACAAGTGTATATTTGGACGGGTGATGATGCTGAAACAGCTGGGGCTTATAACGTGCGCCTTGAAACTTATGTGGATGGTGCTTGGACTACTGTCGGTGGTAATGTGCTTCCATTGGGATTCACACTTACTTCTCATTCTGATGTTCAGGTGGCTATCGCTCCTGACGGCACACCTTTTGTGGTATATGCAGACGAGAAAGACAACAACTATCCAAAGGTTATCTATCTTGACAACGAGACCAAACAGTGGTCGGCTCCAGTGGCTATCGCCCAGGAGGCAGCTAAGGACATTAACATTGCATTCTCTTCTACAGGTGTAGGCTATGTATCATTTATTGATGCTAACAATCATCTGCGTTCATATATCTATGAATAAGATACTATCAAAAATACTATTACTGACGGCATTCTCTTTGGGAATGCCGTCAGCTTTCGTTTCGGCATCTTCCAAAGTAGACAAGGATGAAATCACACTCAATGCCATTGGTGACGTGCAGGTAGGTGATGAGGAGGAATTGTCTTATGCCGTTCGTTCGCTTTGGCCCATGTTGCAGAATCAGCCGTCGACAGCCATTAACCTCTTTCTCGGGGATTTGGTCAACAACAACACTGACCTTTATCCCGAGCTTTCGCGGTTGATATCCTTGTTGCCGTCCAAGAACTATGCGGTAGTGGGGAATCATGACCGGGTGCCGTTGCTTAGCAATCCTACAGACCTTGATTCCGCCCGTATCGTCCAAACTTTGCCTTTCCGTCAAGCTTTCGGACCAGATTACTATTCTTTCGATTGCCAGCGGTTGCATGTCATTGTGCTCAACAATGTCATGGCCAAGGGAAAACGTGGATACAGTGGTGCCATTACTCCACAGCAACTCAAGTTTGTTGCCGATGATTTACAGAAGGTCAAGAACAATCGTCGTGTTCTCATAGCCATGCATATCCCCTTGGCGCATACAGCCAACCGTGATCAACTGTTGCAGCTGCTTGAACACCGCGACCGAGTTTTGGTTTTCACAGGTCACATGCATCAGGTGGCCCGTTACCATTATTCTGTTCCAGGCACAAGTGTTGATGAATTGGTGGCGGGAGCTACTTGTGGATTTTGGTGGGTAGGAGAGAAAGACTTCCGTGGCATTCCTTCGGCATTGATGCAGTGTGGCACCCCCAAGGGCTATTTCCAATTTCATTTCACTCGGGGCGGATTAGATCATACTTATCGTTTTGTGCCGACAGACAGCCGTTCGGAAATCAATGTCTGGGTAGCAGGGCGTGACACTTTGGATCGGCATGTGGCAGGTCTTGATACCATCGCTGATGGCAGGGTGCTCATTACCGTTTACGGGGCTTGCGACTCTACACGTGTCAAGGTCAGTGTAGATGGTGGTCCATGGTTTTCATGCACCCATGCCTTATATCCTGATCCCAATGTGGCTCGGCAAAGGATGCTGTATACCCAGCATGTCTATCCCACGCAATATTGCCGTCGGAATCCTTTGCGCAACGTTCCTTCCAAGCAGATATGGACATTCCTTTTGCCGGAAAACCAACGGAATGTCTCTCATGTCATCCGGGTGAAGGCTGAAGATGGCTCGGGATTCAGAGCCGATTATTAATCTAAAAAGCAGACAAAATGGACAAACAAACCAAATATAAGCAAATGCTCAAACAGATAGCGTCTTTCGCTTGTGACGAAGACAGACCTATCAGCGTGCTGGCTAATTGTGTGGCTGTGATGAAAGACACCTTTCGTGAGGAATATTTCTGGGTGGGGTTCTATCTTGTAGATGGAGACCAATTGATCTTGGGTCCGTTCCAAGGCACTCCCGCTTGCACCAGAATCAAGTATGGAAGAGGTGTGTGTGGCACTGCTTGGAAAGAGAAGCAGACACTTGTTGTGGATGATGTGGAGGAGTTTCCCGGGCATATCGCCTGTTCAACTCTTTCCAGATCAGAAATCGTGGTGCCTGTCATCTATGAGGGAATTGTGGTCGGCGAAATCGACATTGACAGCAAGGCGCTGGCAACATTCGATGAGACCGATCGGAAATATCTTGAACAAGTGGCTGCAATCACCGCCAAATACGTAGCCCAATTTTCTAATAAGATGCCCTAAAATGTAGGGTGGCTCATTCTGCACATTATAATAGGGTTTGGGGGAATGCCATACATGCCCGCATGGGTTTCCCGATTTCTCCTTTATTCTGTGTGGGTGAGACGAGTAAGTGTTAAATAAATAGGTAGAAAAGGAGGTCGAGGTAATAGTAAGAGGTATAGAAGCAGAATAATTGAAGTGTATGGGAAGCGAACAGAGTGTTGTTTGAGCGAATGTAAGGTCAGGTTGAGCGAATGTTGTATCTGATAAACAAAAAAGGATTTCCGAATGGAAATCCTTTTGGAGGTGACTCGCATGGGGCTCGAACCCATGACCCCAACATTAAAAGTGTTGTGCTCTACCAGCTGAGCTAGCGAGTCTCCGTATGCTTTTTCTTTAAAGCGAGTGCAAAGGTAATGCTTTTATTCCAATCCTCCAAACTTTTTTGGGAAAATCTATGCATTATTGTTGTTTTTTTCAGTTTCGGACAGTTCCGGGGTGTGTTCCTTCGTCACATAGCGCTGCCAATAGGCGATAATCAGGGTGGTGAGCGGGAGAGCGACGATGAGGCCGATGAAGCCGAGAAGAGCGCCCCAAACAGAAAGACTCAGCAACAGGATGGCAGGGTTCAAGCCCATCGCCTTGCCCATGATTCTCGGGGTGACGATAAAGTCGGTGATGAGCTGGACAACGGCAAAGACAAGGAACGCCATGCCGAAGATAAGCCAGAAACTCTCACCGGTGTCTGCCGCCTTGAGCATGGCGAGAAACGCCGTGGGGATGAGGGCAAACGTGTGGAGATAAGGCACCAGGTCAAGGATGCCGATGAGAATACCCAAACCGATGGCCATAGGAAATCCGATGATGGTGAATCCGATGCAGAACATGATGCCCATGCAGAGCGCCACCATGCCTTGTCCGCGGATGTAGTTGTTGAGTTCTCTTTCCACATCCTGCATCAGCTCATGCCAGAACGGGCGGTTCTTCTTCGGGAAGATCTTGATCCATTTGTCTGTCAGATATTCATAGTCGAGCAGGATGAAGAACATATATAATAAGGTGATCATCGAGGCGACGATACTGATGACAATGCTGGCAGTCTGTCCGAGAAAATCGAAAAGTTTGGGCACAGCAGTCTTGACACTGTCGCTGAAGTCCTTGCTGTGGAATATCCGGGTGATTTCGTCACTGTTCTCATGTAGCCATTCCTGGATGGTTGCGGGGAAGTTGTGAATGTGTGTCGTCTGGTGAAGATAGCGGGTCACCACGTCGCCCAGCTTCTCAAACTGCTCTATCATCGGTGGTACGATGAGATAGAAGATGCCTCCGAGTACCGCAAACACAAACACGAGTGTGATGACGATGGACAACGCCCGAGTGGGCACATGCAACTTGTATTGCACGAACTTCACGATAGGGTAGAGCAGATAGGCCAGGAACCATGCGATGAAGAACGGCAGCAGCACGCTGCTCAGATAGTTCACGACAAGGAACACAGCCAAGATGGCGAGGGCTATCAGAAACCATCGGATGAATTTGTCGAACGTGATTTTTTGTTCAGTCATAATTCTTTGTTTTTCTCCTTTTCTATTTCTCGTTGATAACATTCCCGGCAGAGAGGCTCGTATTCACTCTGCTCACCGAGCAGCACACGGCGCTCTTCACTCACAAGGCGGTGGCTGACATAAGCGAGTGCGCCACACTTCACACAGATGGCATGCACCTTAGTCACTTCGTCGGCAATGGCGCACAAGGCGGGAATCGGTCCAAAGGGCTTCCCCTTGAAGTCCATGTCCAGTCCGGCGACAATGATGCGGACTCCGCGGTTGGCGAGCTCGTTGCACACATCTACCAGTGCGTCGTCGAAAAATTGCGCTTCGTCAATGCCCACCACGTCGATGTCGGACGAAAGCAGTAGGATAGACGCCGACGAGTCGATAGGGGTGGACGGGATGGAGTGGCGGTCATGGCTGACCACCTCCTCGTCTGAATATCTTGTGTCGATGGACGGCTTGAATATCTCCACCTTTTGCTTGGCAAACTTCGCTCTCTTCAAACGGCGGATCAGTTCCTCTGTCTTGCCGGAGAACATCGATCCGCACACCACTTCGATTCTTCCGGGGCGGTGTTTTTCCCCTGTTAAGTTTTCTGTCATATCGGTGCAAAATTACGAATACGTTTTAAAAATTGCAAAGAAATGGTTGCATTTTTTGTTTCCGTAGATTAAATAGCTATATTTGTAGCGAATATGGGCACATTATACATCGTACCTACTCCGGTAGGCAATATGGAAGACATGACGCTTCGGGCCATCAGAATCCTGAAAGAAGCCGATTTGGTCTTGGCGGAGGATACACGCACGTCGGGCATCCTCTTGAAGCATTTCGACATACAGAACCACTTGATGGCTCACCATAAGTTCAATGAGCACGGCACTTCCGCCGGCATTGTCGAGCGGTTGAAGGCAGGGCAGACCATTGCCCTCATCTCGGATGCCGGAACGCCAGGCATTAGTGACCCGGGCTTCTATCTCGCCCGAGAGGCGGTAGCAGCGGGAGTTGAGGTGCAGACCTTGCCCGGCGCCACAGCGTTTGTTCCGGCTTTGGTGTCATCGGGCTTACCTTGCGACCGGTTCTGCTTCGAGGGTTTCCTTCCGCCGAAAAAGGGGCGGATGACACGCTTGGAGCTGTTGAAGGACGAACAGCGGACAATGATCTTCTACGAGTCTCCCTATCGGCTGCTCAAGACCTTGCAGCAGTTTGCCGATGTGTTCGGCGAGGAACGGCAAGTGAGCGTGTGCAGAGAGATATCCAAGGTACACGAAGAGAGTGTGCGCGGCACGCTGTCAGAGGTGGTGGCCCATTTCACGGAAGTCGCACCACGAGGTGAGATTGTCATTATATTGGCAGGTAAAAACCCTAAAGAAGAAAAGAAACATAAAAAAGAAGACTTATGAAGAGATTGATTATTTTCGCACTTTGCGCGTTGTCATTGACGGCTTGCAAGGATAAGAAGGCTGCTCCTGTCGTGCAGGACGTGGAGCAGAACGACTCGTTGCAGAAGATTATCGCTGACCGCGACAACGAGATCAATGACATGATGTCCACACTCAACGACATCCAGGAGGGCTTCCGGGAAATCAATGAGGCAGAAAACCGAGTGAACATCGTGAAGGACGGTGAGGGCGCCAACAAGAGTCAGCAGCTTCGGGAGAACATCCAGTTCATTGCCCAGCGCATGAAGGAAAACCGCGAGCTCATCACCAAGTTGCGCCAGCAGCTCAAAACAAGCGGCATGCACGGCGACGCGCTCCGCAAGACCATCGAGAACATGGCAAGACAGTTGGACGAGAAAGACCAGCAGTTGCAGCAGTTGCGCGCAGAACTTGATGCCAAGGACATCCACATCTCAGAGCTTGACGCCACCATCAGCAATCTGAATACCAATGTGTCCAACCTCCAGACGGAGTCTTCCGCCAAGAGCCAGACTATCAAGTCGCAGGACACACAGTTGAACACCGCCTGGTTTGTGTTTGGCACCAAGAATGAGCTCAAGGATCAGGGCATTCTCGTGAAGGGCAAGGTGCTGCAGGGCAACTTCAACAAGAACTACTTCACCAAGATTGATATCCGTGTGGACAAGGAAATCAAACTCTATTCCAAGTCAGTCAAGTTGATGACCATTCATCCTTCTGGCAGCTATTCGCTCGACAAGGACAGCAACGGACAGTATATCCTGCGCATCAGCAATCCGCAGATATTCTGGAGTACGAGCAAGTATCTCGTGATTCTTGTGAAGTGATAATAATAAATAAGGTATAATCAAGGCGGGCATCTTCCTTTCGGAGATGCCCGCCTTTGTGTTCTATATTTTTCTTCCCGCGTCAGTGATCATGCTTTTGATTTCAGCCGTAAACTGCTCGTCGGCTGCCATGTCCTCAATGTTCAGGTGCATCCGGTAGCGCCAGTAGTGGTGGGGATTGGCTGGGATGTTGATGCGTTCGGCGTTGGCATCGGGCAACCGGAGCCGCTCGTCGGTGGCCAGCCAATCTTGCAGACTGATGATGCAGAGCATCGATGGCGACGACAGATGTCGGCTCACGATGTCCTTGGCGAGCCATCCCGGAAGTGGATGGGGCGCATCGCCACTGCGGTAGAGCATGGTGTTGTAATATTCCTGGGTGCGTTGCCAGTCCTCGTCCCACCATTGTCTGAGGGTGGGGGTGTCGTGGCTGGAGATGGTGCACACCGAGCGGTAGGGATTGTGCGACAGATGTCCGAAGCGTGTGCCGCTTTCTTTCGGCATCCATTGCATCTCCAATGTGAGTATGCGCAACTGGTCCATCACCCAAGGCACGCATTCCGGCACCATGCCCAAGTCTTCCGCACACACCAGCATTCGGGTGGCATCTACCAACCGGGGCAACTTTTTCATCGCCTCTGTATACCAGAAATGGTTGTTGCGCTGGTAGAAATAGTCGTTGTATATCCAGTTGAACGCCAGCTTTTCGCAGCCGTTGAGCGACTCGAAGATGAGACTTTGCTGTGCCGAGATGCGCGGATGATAAAGGTCAGGCTTGCGGTGGTCGCGCAGGAAGAGCACGTTGCTCACCAATGCATAGAGTCCGTCGCGCAGGAAAATGTCGTCTGTTCCCATCTTTCCCGCGAAGGCTGCCTCTATTTTCCGCTCCGTATCATATTGCGGTTTCAGTGTCCACACGTCGTCATGCTCGTGGTTCAGGTATTCCTTCTTCACCTTTTCTGCTTGTAAACCGAACAGTCGTTCCAGCACCCAGTTGCGGATGTAGGGATTGAGATACAGTTCCGGCTTGAATTTCAGTCCCCGCATCTCTATCTCTTCCTGGGTCAGTCCGAGGGCGGGTGCGAACTGTCCGAGCAGACCATGGACGGCTGTGGATGGTATTTCCCAAATGCGGAAGAATCCCAGCACGTGGTCGATGCGGTAGGCATCGAAGAACTTGGCCATGCTCCGGAAACGGCGTGTCCACCAAGAGCAGTTGTCTTTCATCATCTCGTCCCAGTTGTAGGTAGGGAATCCCCAATTCTGTCCGTTGGTGGAGAAGTCGTCGGGTGGGGCGCCGGCTTGTCCGTCGAGGTTGAAATATTTAGGCTCCATCCACACGTCGCAGCTTTGTCTGTGCACGCCGATGGGGATGTCTCCTTTCAGTATCACCTCCTGTTGGCGGGCATATTCGTGCGCTTCCGACATTTGCGAGAAGAGGATGAACTGCACGAAATAGTAGAACGCCACCTCTTTATATAGTCTGGTGCGGGGATTGCAGAGGGCGGGGCGGTCGCTTTCCTTCCACACTTGATGGCCTTTCCATTGATGGAAGTCGGGGGTGCCCGAGGTGTCTCTCAAGTGGCAATACAGGGCATAGGGTGCTAGCCATTGCTCATTGTCGTTGAAAAACCGCTTGAATTTCTCGCCAGCCATCATGCTCTTGCCTTCTTGCTCAAACAAGATGTGCAGATATTCTGTCTTCGCCCGGTTCACGCGTTCATAGTCTATCTGGCGCAGGGCGTTCAGTTCTTTTCTCAAGTCTTCATATTTCTTCCGCAATGTCTCGTCTTTGATGGCGGGCAGTGCCGAAAGGTCGGCATATTGCGGATGCAGGGCGAAGACGCTGATGCAGCTGTAGGGATAGGAGTCTGTCCAGGAGTGTGT